>CBIHPZ010000022.1:0-15888 GCA_966211865.1 uncultured Aquabacterium sp. | reverse complement strand
AGCGCCTGCGAGGCCGGCATCTGGAACGCCCGCACGCCGCCCAGCACCAGCGACAGCAGCAGCAGCGTGTTGCGGCCCAGCAGGTGCTGGTGCGAGCCCAGCGCCAGGGTGGCCGCCACCGCCAGTTGCACCGCCATGGCCGCCGCCAGCACGCGCTTGCGGTCGCTGCCATCGACCACGTGGCCGGCCGGCAGCGCCAGCAGCAGCGCCGGCAGGAACTGCGCCAGGCCCACCAGCCCCAGGTCCCAGGCGCTGCCGGTCAGGTCGTACATCTGCCAGCCCAGGGCCACCATCATCATCTGGCCGGCGGCGGTGGAGGCGAGCCGCGCGCTCCAGAAGCGCATGAAGTCCGGCAGCCGCAGCAGCGATTCGTCCTGGGCGCTTGCTGCGGCGGGTCCGGTCATTCGTCGTCGTCCAGTGATTCCAGTTGCTGCAATTGCACGAGGCGCTGGTACAGCCCGCCTTCGATCGCCATCAGCGCGGCGTGGCGGCCGCGTTCGGCGATGCGGCCATGGTTCAGCACCACGATCTCGTCGGCATCGCGGATGGTCGAGAGCCGGTGCGCGATGGCCACCACCGTGACGCGCCCGCGCAGGCCGGCCAGCGCCTGCTGCACCACGCCCTCGGTCTCACTGTCGATGTGGGAAGTGGCCTCGTCGAGGAACAGGATCTTCGGCTTGCCGGCCAGCGCGCGGGCGATGGCGATGAGCTGCTTCTCGCCCACCGCCAGGCGTGCGCCGCCTTCGCCCAGCGGCGTGGCGTAGCCGTTCTCCAGCCGGCGGATGAAGCCGTCGGCGTGCGCGGCCTTTGCGGCGGCTTCGATCTCGGCGTCGCTCAATCCGCGGCCCATGTCGATGTTCTCGCGCGCGCTGGCGGCCAGCAGGAAGGGCTCCTGCGGCACCAGCCCGACGGCGCGGCGGAAGTCCTCGTCGCCCAGGCGCTCGATGGCGTGGCCGTCGATGGACAGCGTGCCGGCGGGCGCGTCGTAGAAGCGCAGCAGCAGCGACAGCAGCGTGCTCTTGCCCGAGCCGGTGTGGCCGACGATGCCGACGAAGCTGCCCGCGGCGATCTCCAGGTTCAGCCCGTGCAAGACCGGGCGGCCGGGCAGGTAGGCGAAATCGAGGTTCGTCACGCGGATGGCGCCGGCCGACACCTGCGCCTGCGCCTGTGCCTTCGGCGCCTCGGCCTCGTCCAGCAGCGTGTTGACGCGGGCCGCCGCCACCATGGCCTGCTGCAGCTGCGAGAACTGCATCGTGATCTGGATCAGCGGCTCCACCACGCGCGAGATGTAGCTGACGAAGGCGTACAGCACGCCGACCTCGATGGCGCTCAAGCCGCCGGCCACCTGCCCGCTGCGCCAGCTGAAGACGCCGATCACCGCGCCCAGCATCGCCACGTTCAAGAGGTCCAGCGCCGGCCGCAGCAGCCAGGCGTTGGCGCGCAGTTCAAGCCGGCGAGCCTGGTAGTGCGCGGCGTTGGTGGCGGCGAAGCGTTCGGCGAAGGCGGTGGCGGCGCCGCTGGCCTGGACCACGGCCATGCCGGAGATCGACTCGGCCGCCTGCGCGTTCAGGTCGCTGCGCAGCGCGCGGCTTTTCGTGACGGCCGGCGCCGACATGCGCTGGTAGAGCCACACGATGCCGAACACCGCCGGCACCAGCAGCGCGACGATCAGCATCAGCCGCCAGTCGAGCCAGGCCATCATCGCCATCATCCCGACGAGCGTGATGATGCTGTCGAGCATCACGAACAGCACCTGCACGTACAGCGTCTTCACCGCCTCGGTGTCGTTGGTGACGCGGCTGACCAGCTGGCCGGTGATGGCGCCGTCGAAGAAGCGCATCGGCAGCCGCAGCACGTGGCCGTAGACCGATTCGCGGATGCGCTGCACCGAACGCATCGCCAGGCCCGCCAGCCGCACCAGCTGGCCATAGCGCAGCCAGCTGGCCAGGCAGCCGGTGACCAGCGCGCCGCCGAGCAGGCCGGCGATGGCCGGGACGTTCGCATCACGCGTTAGCAGGTAGCGGTCGATGAAGGCCTTGCCCAGCAGCGGGCCGAGCGCTTCCAGCGCCGCGGCCAGCACCAGCCAGACCAGGGCGCCTTTCAGCAGGCCGATCTCGGGCAGGGCCGAGCGCAGCAGCAGCTGCAGCGCGGCCTTGCGCTCGCCTTGCGGCGCGGGCTTGGTGTCGGTCACGGCGTCACTCGGCATCGAGCGAGGCCTCCAGCTGCTGCACGCGCCATTGGGTGGCGTACCAGCCGTTGTGGTCGACCAGCTCGCGGTGCGTGCCGCGTTCGGTGACGTGGCCGTGGCGCAGCACGACGATCTGGTCGGCGTCCAGCAGCGTGGACAGGCGGTGGCTGGCGATGATCACCGTGCGGCCCTGGCGCGCCTCGCGCAGGGCGCCGAGGATCTGCGCCTCGGTGGCGGTGTCCACGGCGGACAGCGCGTCGTCCAGCAGCAGGAGCGGTGCATCGGCCAGCAGCGCGCGGGCGATGGCGACGCGCTGGCGCTGGCCACCCGAGAGCGTGACGCCGCGCTCGCCCACCGGCGTGTCGTAGCCCTGCGGCAGGCGTGTGATGTCGTCGTGAACGGCGGCCTGGCGGGCGGCGGCCTCGATCTCTTCGCGCGAGGCATCGGGGCGGGCGAGGGCGATGTTCTCGGCCACGCTGGCCGAGAACAGGAACGCCTCCTGCGGCACCCACGCAATGCCGGCGCGCAGCGCCGCCAGCGTGTAGTCGGCCAGCGGCAGCTCGCCCCAGCGGATCACTCCCTGCTGCGGCGCCCACTGGCGCAGCAGCAGCTTCAGCAGCGTGCTCTTGCCGGCGCCGGTGGGGCCCACCAGGCCCAGCGTCTGGCCGGCATGCAGGTGCAGCGACACGTCCTGCAGTGCGGGCGTGGATTGGCCGGGGTAGCTGAAGTGAACACCTTCCACGTCGATCGGGCCGGGCAGCACGGTGGCGATGCGGCCGTGGTCATCGACCGTCAGCGGCTCGGCCAGCACTGGTTCCAGCCGGCCCCAGGCGGCGCGGCCGCGTTCGATCAGCGCCAGCACCCAGCCGGCGGCGAACATCGGCCAGATCAGCTGGCCCAGGTACATGCCGAAGCTGGTGAGCTGGCCCACCGTCATCTCGCCGCGCCACACCAGCCAGCCGCCGAAGCCCAGCGCCAGCACGATGGCCGTGGTGAGCGTGAAGCCCACCGCCGGCTCGTAGGTGGCTTCCCAGCGCTGCGACTGGAAGCTGGCGTCGGCCGCGTCTTTTGCGAGTTGGGAAAAGCGCTGGCTGCTGCGCGCTTCCAGCCCCAGCGCGCGCAGGGTGCGCACGCCGGACAGCGTCTCCTGCACGTGGTCGTTCAGGTGGCCGAAGGCGGTCAGGGCCTGGCGCGAGGCGTCGTGCACGTGGCGCGAGATCCACCAGAACGACAGCGCCATCGCGGGGAAGGGCAGCAGCACGACGAGGCCCAGGCGCCAGTCCACGCCCAGGGTCATCATGCCGACGACGAGGATCAGCGTCAGCGTGCCGTCGAAGCCGGCGAGCATCGCTTCGCCCGCCGCCATTTCAACCGCATCGACGTCGTTCGTGGCCAGCGCCATCAGGTCGCCGGTGCGGCGCGTCTGGAAGAAGCGCGGGCCCTGCAGCGCCAGGCGCTGGTACAGCCGCGTGCGCAGCTCCACGCCCATGCGGTAGGCGGCGGAATACAGCTGCAGCCGCCAGGCCACGCGCAGGCCGTAGATGGCGAGGCCGGCGGCCAGCAGCAGGCCCACTTCGCGCAGCAGCGCGTCGCCGTGCAGCTGGCGCGCCACCAGCGCGTCGACCATGCGGCCCACCTGCCGCGGCAGCCAGACGATGAGCACCGCGATGCCAAACAGCATCACGCCCGACGCGGCATAGGCGCGCCAGTGGCGAAGCACGAAGCCACCGATCAGGCGGGAGAGCGACATGGGGGAGGGCCGGGGTCCCGGCCTGTGCCGGCCCGGGCAGCGCCGGCCGTGTCAGCGCGAAGGCGGCGGATTCTACGTGCGCAGGTCGGCGATGGTTTCCACGCCGAAATCGTCCCTGTGCAGCCGTTCGAGCAGGCCGCGTGCGCACGCTTGCGGCGTCAGCAGCAGCCCGTCGGACTGCAGTTTCACGAAGCGTTCGCGCTCGGGGAAACGGGCCGGATCGGCGGAGCGCAACTCCACCTGCATGTCGGTGTCGATCACGCCCGGCGCCATCGACACGATGCGTGCCGGATTGCGTTCGGCCGCCTGCTCCAGCGCCAGCGCGCGGCTCAGGTGGTCCAGCCCCGCCTTGGCGGCGCAGTAGGCGGCGCTGCCGGCCATCGCGCGGCGGCCCAGGCCGGACGAGATGTTGAGCACGCGACGATGGCCGCTCCAATTGGAAGTTACGTCGAGGAAGGTGGCCGACAGCAGCAGCGCCGCTTCCAGCCCCACGCGCAGGGCATTCGACAGCGCCAGCAGCGGCACCTGCTGCAGCGGTGCGCCGCCGCCGATGGCTGCGGCGTTGTTGATCAGCGTGGCGCTGGCGATGTGGTCGGCATCAGCGTCCTGCAGCCAGGACCGCAGGCGCTCGGCCACCGGCAGCGGGCTGTTCAGGTCCAGCGGCCACTGCGCCAGCGCATGGCCCGCGGCCTGCGCGCGCTGCTGCAGCGCGGGGTTGTCGTGCCGGGCGATGCCCAGCACGACATGGTCCGGCCGCAGCAGTTGTTCAACCAGCGCGGCGCCCAGCCCGCGCGACGATCCCGTGACGATGTAGAGGTGGTGCTTTTGCATGGCGCGGCAGCATACGCCGCGTTCATGGAGCGGCGGGCCGCCTGAGGTTTCTCGGCCGCCTCGTGGGCTGGGCGCGCACCGGCCGGCGGGTTCAGAACGGCGGGGCGCTCAGCAGGTCCAGCGCGTGGCCGCCGGTGGGGTGCGCCAGCTGCAATCGGCTGGCGTGCAGCAGCAGGCGCGGGGACGCTCCAGCGAGGGCTGGCGGCGCGTACAGCGTGTCGCCGAGGATCGGGTGGCCGATCGCCTGCAGGTGCACGCGCAGCTGGTGCGAGCGGCCGGTGACGGGTTCCAGCTCGACCCGCGTGCAGCGGCGTTCAACGTCGCGCGACAGCACCCGCCAGCGCGTGCGCGAAGGCTTGCCGCGCACCGCGTCCACCATCTGCCGCGGCCGGTTCGGCCAGTCCGCGATCAGCGGCAGGTCGATTTCGCCGGCGTCCTGCTGCACCAGGCCAGCGACGACAGCCACGTAGGTCTTCGCGACCTGGCGTTCAGCGAAGGCGATGCTCAAGGCGCGCTGCACCGCCGCGCCGCGGCCGAAGACGATGAGCCCGGAAGTGGCCATGTCCAGCCGGTGCACGATCAGCGCATCCGAATACACCGATTGCAGCCGCGCCGCCACGCAGTCGGCGTTCTGTGGCCCGCGGCCGGGCACCGACAGCAGGTCCGCCGGCTTGTCGGCGGCGATCAGCGCGTCGTCGACATGGACCAGCGGCGGCATCGTCATCGGCCGAGGATAGCGATGAAAAGAAACGATACGCGCCGCAACCGCCCCGAAAAGACGGCCGCCGCCCGCGCCGCGACCATGGCGTCCATTCCAACCCCCTTTGTTGAAGAGGTTCACGATGCGACGCTGGATCAAGCGAACCCTGATTGGTGCCTTCGGCGCCACCATCCTCGTGGGCGGCCTGGCCGCCTGCGGCCACCACCGCCATGGCGACTGGCCGATGAGCGAGGCCGACGAGGCCAAGATCCGCGAACGCGTGATCGGCAAGGCCACGCGTGAGCTGGAACTGGACGCCGCCCAGCAGGCCAAGCTGAATGCGCTGGCCGACGCGGTGAAGGCGCAGCGCGCGGCGCTGCGTGGCAACCCGGCGCAGTCACCGCGCGACGCGGTGAGCGGCCTGATCGCCGGCGCGCAGTTCGACCGGGCCAAGGCGCAGGCGATGGTCGAGCAGAAGACCGGCGCGGTGCGCGACGGTTCGCCCGCGGTGATCGCCGCCTTCGGCGACTTCTACGACGCGCTGCGCCCCGAGCAGCAGCAGAAGGTGCGTGATTTCCTGCAGCGCGGCCATGGGCACCGGCACTTCTGGCGCGGCTGACGTGGGCGCCGACCTGCCGCGCGGCGCGCGCGTGCGCCCGCCGTGGCTGGCGAAGGCGCTGGTGGCCGCTGCGCTGGGCGCCCACGCGGCGCTGTGGGGCACCAACGCACCGTTGGGCCGTGCGCTGGTGCTGGGCACCGCGCTGGCGCTGCTGGGCATCGGCTGGATGCTGTGGGCCGGCTGGGCGCTGCGCCGCGCCGGCACGCCGGTGGCGATGCGCGCCGAGCCGCGGGTGTTCGTCGACGACGGGCCGTACCGCTTCGGCCGCCACCCGATGTACCTGGGCGCCACGGTGGCCATCGGCGGCACCGCCGTCGCGCTGGGCTCGCCGCTGCTGCTGCTGGCTGCCGGCGCGTTCTGGTTCATCGTCGCGCGGCTGCACGTGCCGCACGAGGAAGCGCTGCTGCGCGGGCGCTTCGGCGGTTGGTACAGTGACTACGCCGCCGACGTGCGGCGCTGGTTCTAGGCACCCCGCGCATGCACCGCATCCTGCTGATCGACGACGACGAGCACCTGGCGCCGCCGCTCGCCGCTTACTTGAGGCGTTTTGACTTCGAGCTGGTGGCCGCGCACCGCCCCAGCGACGGCTTCACGAAGCTGGCCGAGGGCGGCGTCGACGCGGTGATCCTCGACGTCATGCTGCCGGAGATGGACGGCTTCGCGGTGTGCCGCCAGATCCGCCGCGACAGCGACATCCCCGTCGTGATGCTGACCGCGCGTGGCGACGTCACCGACCGCGTCGTCGGCCTGGAGCTGGGTGCCGACGACTACCTGCCCAAGCCCTTTGAGCCGCGCGAACTGGCGGCCCGGCTGCAGACGGTGCTGCGCCGGCGCGTGCAGGCCCCGCCCGCGCCCGCGCCGGCGGCGCCATCGTCGCTGCTGCGCTTCGAGGGCCTGGAGATCGACACCGAGCGGCGGGTGGTGCGCCGACAGGGCGAGGCGGTCGAGCTGACCGGCACCGAATTCGAGCTGCTGCTGTTGCTCGCGCGCGAGCCGAACAAGGTCTGGCACCGCGACGAAATCCTCAACCGCCTGCGTGGCCGCGACGCCGATCTCTACACCCGTGCGGTCGACATCCTGGTCAGCCGCCTGCGCCGCAAGCTGGAGCCGCTGGTCTGCATCAAGACCTTGCGCAACGCCGGCTACACCTTCGCGCTGGCGCGCGCGTGAACGTGGGGAGCGCTGCGTGAAGCCCTGGCGCTGCGAGCGCCAGCAGCCCAAAGGATGGCGCCGCCGTTTTCGGCACTCATTGAAGTGGCGGCTGGTGACGCTGTTCGTGCTGCTTGCGCTCAGCACCGCCGCGGTCTTCCTGTTCGGCTCGCGCCAGGCCTTCAGCACCGGCTGGCGCGACCTGGTGCAGCCACTGCTGCGCGATTACGTCGATCGCCTGGCGGGCGAGATCGGCTCGCCGCCCGACGTCGCACGGGCCCAGGCCCTGGCGCAGCGCCTGCCGATCTCGGTGCGCATCGAGGGACCCACGGTGAACTGGGCCTCTCACCCGGAGCGCAAGCCCTTCAAGGAGCCGCCCGGCTCCGCGTTGCTCGTGCGCACCACGGCCGACGGCCACCAGATCCGCTTCGGCATGGGCAATTGGCACAGCGACGACCGGCCGCGCTTCGTCGGCTGGCTGACGCTGGGTGGCATGCTGCTGTTGCTGCTGCTGGCCTATGCCTACGTGCGGCACCTCTTCAGACCGCTGGACGACATCCGCGTTGGCGCGCTGCGCTATGGCGATGGCGACTTCAGCACGCCCATCCCGCTGCGCCGCCATGACGAACTGGGCGACTTGGCGACGCAGGTCAACGCGATGGCGGCGGGCTTGCAGCGGCTGCTGGAAGGCCAACGCGGCCTGCTCCTGGCCATCAGCCATGAATTGCGTTCTCCGTTGACACGCGCGCGCCTGAATGCCGAGCTGGTGGCCGAGGGCGAGTCTCGCGATGCATTGCTGCGTGACCTGGGCCTGATGCGCGACCTCATCAGCGACCTGTTGGAGAGCGAGCGCCTGGCCGGCGGCGCGGCTGCGCTGCAGACCGAACCCACCGACCTGAACCAGCTGGTGCGGGACCTGGTCGCCCAGCAGTTCGATGGGGCCGCGGTCGAGTTGGTGCTCGACCAGTCGCTGCCCCCCTTGCCGCTGGACCGCGCGCGCGTGCAGATGCTGGTGCGCAACCTGCTGGACAACGCGCTGCGCCACCAGGTGGGCGAAGGCCCGGTGCGACTGAGCACGAAGGCTGAACCCGATCGCACCTTGCTGGTCGTGAGGGACCACGGCCCCGGCGTGCCGCCGGAAGACCTGCAGCGCCTCGCGCAACCCTTCTACCGGCCGGATGCGGCCCGCAGCCGCGGCAGCGGAGGCGTGGGCTTGGGGCTGTACCTGTGCCGGCTGGTCGCGCAGTCGCACGGCGGGGCGTTGCTGCTGCGCAATGGCGATCCGGGGTTGGAGGTGACGGCGGTGTTGCCGCCGCGCTGATCGCCGAGGGCGGCTGATCAGGCCTTGTTCGGCGCCCGCAGCGTGATGTCGCCGTACCAGGCCTGCTGGGTGTTCTTCATCGCATCGCTGTCGGTCAGCACGCCGACGCTGTTGATCAGGCCGGGCGCCTCGCCGTAGACGCGCTTGTAGTCCGCCACGACATCACGTTCGTAGTGCAACCATTGGCCCAGGTGCTGGGGGCCGCTTTCGACGGTGAGGTAGTGGATGCGCGAGGTGCGGTGGTTGCGCACCACCGTCTCGGGCGGCAGCTTGGCGCACCAGACGTACATCAGCGTGGCAAAGGGCAGGCGCTGCCCGGTGAAGAGCTCGACCTGGTCGAAGATCAGCCGCTCGCGCAGCGACAGCCGCGCGGGGTCGCCGTCGAAGGCGACGATCACCCGCGCGGGCGCGTCGTCCTGCTCGGGGGTGTCGATGCTGGTCTGGTCCGGCATCGCCGTGACGCGCCAGCTGAACTGCAGGCGCGAGCGCACGGCGGGGTCGATGCGCACCGGGCAGCGCAGGCCTGTCGCTGCGGAATCGGCCTTGGCATGCAGCACCGCGCGTTCGTGGTCGCGCACGACGGTGTAGCGGGTGGCCGCGCGGTCGCGCCGCAAGATGTACGGTTGCCAGCCGCGCGGCGTGTGCACGCCGGGCGTGGCGGTGGAGAACGGTGCGATGACGTCCGGCGCTTCAGCCGGCTCGGCTTCGACCGGCGCACGGCTTGCGCAAGCGCTGAGGCCCAGCGCGCCGACGCCGAGCAACTGCCCGGCGAACGCTCGTCTTGAGGTCAAAGTCCGGCCCGCGGGCGCCGGGGTGAGCGTTCTGTCCATGTCCAACATCCTGATAGCGGCGCGCCCGAAGCAGCGCGCAAATGCGCGGGATCGGGCGGCGGCAGGATGTTATCGACCGTTACAGGACCGGTCGTGAGGGTTTGCCGAAGTCGGCGTGTCGCACAGGCGACGCTGGTGTGTCAGTTGTCGCGGCTTTGCGCGCGGTACACCGCGGCGCGCAGGTCGGCGGCGAAGCCAGGGTCGGACGATTCGACGTCGCGGGCCCAGGCCAGCACTTCCTCGGCGTTCTGCGGTTCCTGCTTGGCGCGGGCCAGTTGCCACTGGTCGGCCTTGCGCAGGAGGTTGATGAGGGCGGCGGCAGCGTTCGCGAACCAAACGGCGCCACGGGGGGCCGCCATGCGGGTGGTGCGGCCGAAGGTCATCGAAGCGGTGGACATTTGTGACTCCAATCGAAAGACACGAAGCAGGTTTTGTTTCGTGTTGCGGTGCAGTATAGGGTTAGTACTTAGTGGCGTCTACGGGTTAACCCTGAAATCCCTTCTTGGGCGTGCGGAATTGCCGTTTGACGGCGCTGCCCAGCGGGCAGCACACTCCGCGCCTTTCCACCGCTGACCGAGGAGGCCGAAGATGACTGCCCTTGACCTTGCCCCCCGGTCGGCCTGCGCGCGCTGAATTGCGCCATCGCTTCCTGACGACACCGTCGTCCCGCCCGTCCTGCTGACGGGCAGCCGTTCTGCCGAACGGCTTCGGAGCGTCCTTCGGGCACTCCTTTCGATCGCCGCGGCCCGCGCCGCCCGCCGACCTCTGCACGCCCTGCGCCCTGGCCGATTTGATTCGGCCGGACGGTTCGCGATGCCGCCGCCTGCGCGCGGCGGGTCGATGTCGATCGAACGGATTGATCCGAAGATGTTGAATTCCCTGGCAATCGAAGGACTGCGCCGCATTGGCTGGCGCGCCTTTCAAGAAGAGCAACTGCACACGCTGGACGCGCCGCCCGAGGCGCGCCTTCTTCGTGTGACCGAACTGCAGCGCGAGCACCTGCTGCTGCATGACGGATGGGGCGAGCAACGCGGCCGCTTGGCTGCCGCGTTGCTCGATGAACTGGCGGTCGACGACGATTCGGTTGCCGTCGGTGACTGGGTCGTGGCGGTTTCCGACCCGCCGCTGGGCTGGCGTGTCGTCGGCCGCCTGCCGCCGGCCACACGGCTGGCGCGCCGCGTGAACGACGGCCGTGGCAGCCCGCGCCGCCAGGTGCTGGTGGCCAACGTCGACAGGGCCCTGCTGGTGATGGGCCTGGACCACGACTTCAACCTGAGGCGCCTGGAACGCTACCTGGCGCTCGCGCGGCTGGCGAGTGTGGAAGCCACGCTGGTGCTGACCAAGGCCGACCTCGTGGATCCGGTTCAGCTGGTGCGCCGTGAGGCCCAGGCCCGGGAGGTGATGCCGGCAGGCACGGCCGTGATCGTGGTCGATGGCCGGACGCCCGATGCCGCCGATGCGCTGGGGCCCTGGCTGCTGCCTGCGCACACGCTGGTGCTGCTGGGATCCAGCGGCGCCGGCAAGAGCACCCTGACCAACACGCTGGTGCGCAGCGCGCGGCAGGACACCGGGCCGGTGCGCCGGGGCGACGACCGCGGCCGCCACACCACCACCGTGCGGACCTTGCACCTGACGCCGGAAGGAGCCTGCATCATCGACACCCCGGGCCTGCGTGCGCTGAGGCTCGACGTCGGCGATGAAGCCGAACTGGATGCGGTGTTTGGCGACGTCGCGCAGTGGGCCGCGCGCTGCCGCTTCCGCGACTGCCGCCACCAGGCCGAGCCGGGCTGCGCTGTACGCCAGGAGGTGGCGCCCGAGCGCCTGCGCAACTTCCAGAAGCTGCAGCGTGAAGCGCGTCGCGACAACCTCACTGCGCTGGAGAAGCGCGAGCAGGTGGCGCAGTGGAAGGCGCGCGGGCGGCAGGCCGACATCCGCATGCGTGCCAAGCGATCAGGCTGATCGCTCTCCCAGGCGGCGGGTGGCCATCCCCCCGCCTGGGGGCGTGCGGCGGAGGTGCGGGGTGCCTGGCGGCATACTGGCGGCGCTCCAGCCGCGCTGCCCATGACCCTGCACATCCCGACCCTGATGCTCGCGCTGCTGCTGGGCTTTCTGCTGCTGACGCTCGAACTGGGCGTCTCGCAGCGGCGGCTGACCAACCGGCCGGAACTGCGCACCTGGACCCTGGGGTGCTGGGCCTTCTTCACGGGCTTTGCAATGTTGGCAGCCCGCCTGGTGCTGCCGCTGTGGCTGTCCGTGCTGGCCGGCAACTGGCTGATCTGCGTCGGCATCACCCTGTACACCCACTCGCTGTACCGCCTGCTGCTGGACGCTCCGCTACCGCGTTGGTTGTGGGGAGCGCTGGCCGCTTCGCTCGCTGCCGTGGTGGGGATGCTTCCCTGGCCGCTGCACGAGCGCACCGCGGTGCTCTCCGGCATCTTCGTCGTCCTGTTGCTGCCGGCGGTGGGCGTGATCCTGCGCCACGGCTGGCACGCAGAGCGCTCGCTGCGCACTGTCGCGGTGACGATGATGCTGGCCGCGTTGTCGCTGGCCGTGCGTGCCGTGCACGCCTGGACCCATCCGGCCGATTACACCGACCTGCTGCAGGCCAGCCTGGGCCAGGGGCTGACCTTCCTGATGTCCTTCCTGTGCATCATGGGCGCGGGCTTTGCCTTCGTGCTCGCCGTGTTCGAGCGCGTCGCGCAGCAAATGGAGCGACTGGCCACGCACGACGGGCTGACCGGCTGCCTGAACCGCAGCACCATCGACGCGATGCTGAGCCACGAGCTCGAGCGCGGCCGGCGCGAACGCGTGGCGGTGAGCTTCGTCCTGCTGGACCTGGACCACTTCAAGCTGGTCAACGACCAGCACGGCCACCGCGCGGGCGACGAGGTGCTGCGCGCGTTCGCCCGCACGGTGCGGGAGCGGCTGCGCGCGTCGGACATCTTCGGCCGCACCGGCGGCGAGGAGTTCGGGCTGGTGCTGCCGGCCACCGATGCCGCCGGGGCACGGCGGCTGCTGGAGCAGATCCGGTCCGCCGTCGAGGCCATGCAGGTGGGCGACGGGCGCGGCAACAGCCTGCGCATCACCGTCTCCGCCGGGCTCGCCGTCGCGCTGCCCGATATGCCGATCTCCGGCGACCGCCTCTACGGCCGCGCGGACCGCGCGCTGTACGAAGCGAAGCACGCCGGCCGCAATCGGGTCGAGACCTATGCCGGCGTCGAGTCCGGCTTCTTCCACCTGGAGCGTGCGCCGCAGCAGTGAACCCGAGCGGCGGCATGCCGTCCCGCGGGAACGCCTTTCCACGTGCCGTGGCGGGTTGTTCCAGTCAGCCTGGCACGGCCGGGCTGACTGGGCCGCGGCATGTCAGTAGTTCAGCCCCATCGCCTCGCGCACGTCGCGCATCGTCTGCCGGGCGACCGTGCGGGCGCGCTCGGTGCCCATCTCGACGATCCAGTGCACCTGCTTGGGATTGGCCAGGTAGGCTTCGGCCCGGTCGCGCCAGGGCTGCTGTTCCTTGAGCACGGCCTCGATCACCGGCTGCTTGCATTCCAGGCAGCCGATGCCGGCGGTGGTGCAGCCCTTGGCGGCCCATTCCTGCGTCGGCTTGTCCGAATAAACCTGGTGGAACTGCCACACCGGGCAGCGCTCCGGGTTGCCGGGATCGGTGCGGCGCACGCGTTGCGGGTCGGTCGGCATGCGCTTGATCTTCTGCTCGACCTGGGCCGGCTCCTCGCGCATGGCGATGGTGTTGCCGTAGCTCTTGCTCATCTTGGCGCCGTCCAGCCCGGGCAGCTTGGTCACCTCGGTGTGCAGGGCTTGCGGCTCGGTCAGCACCGCGCGGCCGCTGCCTTTCAGGTGACCCAGCAGCAGCTCCACGCCTTCTTCTCCCAGCGCTTCGGCGGCACGGCGAACCACCGCCTCGCCCTTGGCCAGCGCTTCGGGCGAGCCCTTCTCGCCGAACTCCTTGCGCTGCTTCTCGAAGTAGCGCGTGTCGTCCTTGCCCAGCTTCGCCACCGCGGCGGCGATCTGCGCCTCGAAGTGCACGCCGCGCCCGTAAAGGTGGTTGAAGCGGCGCGCCACTTCGCGCGTGAGTTCAACGTGCGAGGCCTGGTCCTCGCCCACCGGCACGTAGGTGGCCTTGTAGATCAGGATGTCGGCCGCCTGCAGCAGCGGGTAGCCGAGGAAGCCGTAGGTCGCGAGGTCGCGGTCCTTCAGCTTCTCCATCTGGTCCTTGTAGGTCGGCACCCGTTCCAGCCAGCCCAGCGGCGTGCCCATGGCCAGCAGCGTGAAGAGCTCCGCATGCTCGGGCAGGCGGCTCTGGATGAAGATGGTGGATTTCTCGGGGTCGAGGCCGGCGGCGATCCAGTCGATCACCATGTCGTAGACGTTGCGCTCGATGACCTCGCGGTCCTCGTAGTGCGTGGTCAGGGCGTGCCAGTCGGCGACGAAATAGAAGCAGTCGTAGTCCTGCTGCAGCCGCACCCAGTTCTTCAGCGCACCGTGGTAGTGGCCGAGGTGCAGCGCGCCGGTCGGGCGCATGCCGGAAAGTACGCGGGGTCGCATGGCGGTCGGTGTGGATGGCAGGTCGCGGATTCTCGCAGACGTACACTGCCGCCCCTCATGAAGCGCATCGTCCTCCTGATTTCCGGCCGCGGCTCCAACATGGAAGCCATCGTGCAGCGTTGCGCCGCCGAAGGTTGGCCAGCACAGGTGGTGGCCGTGATCTCGAACCGCCCGCAGGCGAAAGGCCTGGAATTCGCGCAGGCCCACGGCATTGCCACGACCGTGGTGGACCACAAGCAGTACCCGATCCGCAGCGACTTCGATGCCGCGCTGGCCGCCGCGATCGACGCGCACGAGCCCGACGTGGTGGCGCTGGCGGGCTTCATGCGGGTGCTCGGCGCCGAGTTCGTCGAACACTACGCAGGCCGTCTGCTCAACATCCATCCTTCCTTGCTGCCGGCGTTCCCGGGCCTGCACACGCACAAGGCGGCCATCGAGGCCGGCTGCAAGCTGGCCGGCGCGACGGTGCATTTCGTCACCGCCCAGCTCGACCATGGGCCGATCGTGATGCAGTCGGTGGTGCCGGTGCGGCCGGGTGACGATGAAGCGGCCTTGGCCGCGCGCGTGCTGGCCACCGAACACGTGATCTACCCGCAGTCGCTGCGCTGGTTCGTCGAGGGGCGCCTGGCGCTCGAAGGTGGACGCGTGCTGCAGCGCGATGGCGCGTCGCAATTGCTGGTGGGCTGAAGGAACGTCATGCATCCGAATGCCTTGCTCGACCTCGCCACCGAACTCGTGCGCGCCGTGCTGAAGCTGGACGCGCCGGCCGATGGCGTGGTGTCCGCCTTCTTCCGCAAGCACAAAGCCCTGGGTGCGCGTGAACGCCACGCGCTGGCGGAGACGGCCTATGCCGTGCTGCGCCGCCGGCCGATGTACCTGCATTTGGCGCAAAGCGGCCATGGTGCGCTGGAACGCCGGCTCGCCATCCTGGCCTGGCAGGGGCAGGACAGTTTGCTGCGCGGGGCTGTCGGCCCAGCGGAACAGCAGTGGCGCCAGCAGGTCAGGTCGCTCGACCCATCCGGCTTCTCCGACAAGCTGCGCCACAACCTGCCGGACTGGCTGGCAGGTGCCGTGCGCACGCGCCTCGGGGACGAGGGCTTCTGGCAGCTGGTGCGCTCGCTGGACGAGCAGGCGCCGCTTGATCTCCGCGTCAACACCCTGAAGCTCAAGCGCGAGCAGGCGCAGCAGTCGCTGGCCGATGCCGGCATCGAATCGGTGCCGACGCCGCATTCCCCGTGGGGCCTGCGCGTGCAGGGCAAGCCGGCGCTGAACAAGCTGCCGATCTACATCGGCGGCGGGGTCGAGGTGCAGGACGAGGGCAGCCAGCTGCTGGCCGCGCTGCTGGACCCGAAGCGCGGCGAGATGGTGGTGGATTTCTGCGCCGGCGCCGGCGGCAAGACGCTGGCCATCGGTGCGGCGATGCGCAGCACCGGGCGCCTGTACGCGTTCGACGTGTCCGGCCACCGGCTGGAGGCGCTGAAGCCGCGCCTGAAGCGCAGCGGCCTGTCCAACGTGCACCCGGCGCAGATCGCCCACGAGCGCGACGAACGCGTCAAGCGCCTGTCCGGCAAGATCGACCGGGTGCTGGTCGATGCGCCGTGCTCGGGCATGGGAACGCTTCGCCGCAACCCGGACCTGAAGTGGCGGCAGTCGCCGAACGCGGTGGCCGAGCTGCAGGCGAAGCAGATGGCGATTCTTGACAGCGCGGCCCGGCTGCTGAAGCCGGGCGGTCGCCTGGTGTACGCCACCTGCAGCTTGCTGGAAGACGAGAACGAGAAGGTTGCCGCGGCCTTCGGCGAGGCCCATCCTGACTTTGTTCCGCAGGACGCCGCCGCCTTGCTCACGGCCGCCCATGTGGCCGATGCCGAGCCGCTGACCGAAGGGGGCCACCTTCGCCTTTGGCCGCACCGCCACGGGACGGACGGCTTCTTCGCCGC
>CBIHPZ010000021.1:0-15920 GCA_966211865.1 uncultured Aquabacterium sp. | reverse complement strand
CCGCGCGCGGCGACCTGGTGAACGTGCAGGTCCTGCTGCTGGGCCGCGCCAAGGTCTGCTCGCCGGACGGCGGGCTGAAGACGCTGCCGCACTGCTGAAGCGTTGCGGCGGCGAGCGCCGTGCACGCCAGGGAACCAGCGGCGAACCCGCCCGCGCCAGGGCCGGCGAGGCGGGCAGCTGCAGGTGGCGCGCTCGGCAGACGAACGCCAGGCAAGGTGAGTCCCAAGGGCGTCCCGCCCTGAGGTCATGCCCGGCCGGACGAGGTGTGAACTGCTCCGGCCGGACTTGCACGCTGCACGCCGGCAGCCCCAGGCCGCCGGCACGATGCCGCTCACTTCGTCGGATAGGAGAGTCCGACTCCATCAAGGATCAGAAGGTCAGTTCACGCTCGACGTCGAGCACCTTGCGGCGGGCCAGCGCCAGGTTGGACTTGGACTTGTCCAGCACGAGGTAGACGAACACACCTTCCTTGCGCGACATCGGGCGGATGATGTGGTACTGCTTGCCCAGCGTGATCAGGATGTCCTCGATCACGTCGTTCAGGCCCAGGCTGCGCATCGTCTTCGTCTTGGCCCGCACGACCTCGGTGTTGCCGGCAGCAGCGGCTTCAAGGTCAACGCCCGAGCCGGCCGAGCCGAGCATCATGCCGCTGCTGGAATCGACGACCGCGGCACACATGGCGCCGTCAACGGTGAGCAGGTCTTCGAGGGATTGGCGAATGGTGGCCATGGTCGGATCTCCGTTCTTCAGGGTCAGGGTTGCGGGGTTGGGGAATTGAAGTGGCCGTCTTTCAGCCATGACGGGCGGGCGCATTCAGCGAGCGGCCGAACGCCCGCACATCGAGCTGCAGGCGCACCCAGTCCACGCTGCCCTGGCGGCCCACCGCCACGAACAGCAGATCGGGGTCGCGCGAGCACTGGAACACGGCCAGCATGCCTTGCGTGTGGTGCATCACCGCGGCGCCGAACTCGCCCAGGTCGGCGAAGTGCTGCGCGTTGCGCATCTGCAGCCGCCAGAAGTCGGTGGCGGCTTCCCACAGGCCGCTGCGGTCGGCGAGTTCACCGTGCACGCTCCACACCAGGCCCGCGCCGGCGTCCACCAGCGCGCAGCCGCGCAGCCCGGGCGTGCTCGCCAGGCGAGCCACGGCATCGGCAAGTTCCTGGGCCGACAGCCTCATGCGGCGGCCAGTTCGCTTTCGGCCTGGCGCAGTTGGGCCCACACGAGCCCGAGCGCCGCGCGGGTATCGGCCAGCACGGCCAGCACCACCGCGCTGCCTTGAAGGCGGACGCTGCGGGTGACGAGGCGGCCCTCGGTGGATTCGATCACCAGGCATCGCGGCCGGCCGATCGCCGTTTCGCGGCTGGCCGCTTCGCCCAGCGCCGCAAAGGAGCTGACGATGGCGGCCATGCGCTCGATGTCCACGTCGCGCTGCTTTGCGTCGGCAATCGGGAAGCCGTCGACGGTGGCCAGCAGCACGGCATGCGCGCCGTCGAGCTTGTCCAGGATCGACTGCGCCGCAGCGCGCGCCCGCGCTGCGCTGATGGGATGTTGTTGGGTCTGGGTCATGGGGTTCAGCCGCGGCTCTCGGCCTGGGCGATGACGGTTTCGATCAGCATCAGCACGTCACCGCGCTGGCGCACGTCGACCGCCAGGGTCGGAAAGGCCAGGCCGCGCCGCTCGAGCAGGTCGCCGAAGTCGTCCAGCGAAGGCTGCGCGCGCTGGTTCAGGCGTCCCACGCCCACGGCGCAGTTCATGGACTGCAGCGTGTCGCCGAAATGATCCAGGTACTGCCCCAGGTCGGCCAGCGGATCGGGCCGCGTGTTGTCCACGAGGATGATCATGCCCAGCGCATTGGCGGCCACGATGTTCCACATGAAGTCGAAGCGCTGCTGCCCCGGCGTGCCGAACAGCCGCACGCGCAGGCCGTCGCCCAGATCGACATGACCGTAGTCCAGGCCCACCGTGGTCATCGCCTTGTCGAGGCCGGGGTCGCTGTTGGCCACGTCGGTGGCCACGGGCTCGATGTCGCTGAGCGCGCGGATGGCGGTGGTCTTGCCCGCACCTGGCGTCCCGGTGAACACGATCTTGAGATCCGCCACCTCAGCGCCCCTTCAGCACGAGGCCGAGCTTGCGCCGCAGCAGGCCGAGCAGCGAGCGCCTGTCGTCGCTGGCCTTGGCCTGTTCAGCCGGTGCCGCCGCCACCGCCGGTGTCCCCGGTATCGCCGGTGTCGCCGGTGTCGCCGGCGCGGCCGGTGCCGGTCTTGCCGCGTCCGGCGGCGCGTTGGCGATCAGCAGGCCGGCGTCGGCCAGCAGAGTGATGAACTGCTCGCACTCCTGCCGATCCACATGGCTGAGTTCCGCCAGCTCCGTCACCGACAGGTGGCGCGCGGTGAGGAAACTGGCCATGCGCAGCCCGTAGCGCGATTGGTTCAGCAGGTGGGCACGGGGCCACCGCCGCAGGCGCACGGGCGCACCCGCGTCCAGCGCCCGGGCCAGCGCCAACGCGGCCTCGGCATTGGGCGCAGGTCCGGGCACGGCCTCGGCACGCGGACGCGCAGGCGGGGCAGCGTCGCCCGCGACAGGCCACCGGGCCTCGGCACGCACCATGGCCTCGACAAAGGCCTCGAACTGGATGGGCCGCACCAGCACCTGCTGGTCCGGCTCCACGCTGGCATGGGCGTCGACGACGCGGACCAGCGTGGGCGTGAAGTCGAGCGCGGCCGGCGCGGTGGGGGCGAAGTCGCCACCAAAGACATAGAGCCGGGCCCCGTCGCTCTCGGTCAACTGCCAACGGTGGCGCAACCGTTCGCTGCCGATGCGCAAGAAGGCGGCCAGCCGGTCAAGGTCCGCGTCCGGCAGATCGCTTGCCATCATGTACATCTCAGTGGGGCTTTCGGGCAATGGGCAGCTGTTGTTCATGCGCTTTGCTTCCGGTGATACCGGCTGGCGCGGGGTGCGCAGGCGTCTTTTTTATCGCCGGGGATTCCGGCAAACATGATCATTTGATGCGCGCTTCGTGACCTTTCAGCGCGACGTGATTTCCTGCATGAACGCAGTCGGCAGGCAGGTGCGCCACACGCCACGCGATGGGGTAGGGAGGGCGTCGTCCCGATGAGTGCCGTCCCTGGCCACCCTGCGCATCCGCCTGGCTGGCATCCCGCGCGCACGCTGGGCGTCGCGCCGTCGCCGTCGCCGTCGAGCCGCATGCAAGCCCCTCCCCTGCGAACGCCTTCTTCGTACCGGCGCTTGCGCCTTCTAGTGTCTAAACTACGCGTCTTCTGCAACAGGACGCCCGCCACGTAAGAAGCATTCGGCGCGTCCACAGCTGGGAGGCTGTTTGGAATGGGTGCACCCGAAGCGCTGACGCTGGCCAATCCCCATGCCCTTTCGGCGATCGTCGAGGCCAGTGCCTCGCGCACCATCGTCGCCTCGGAAGACATCTACGACGAGCACGGCCGCAAGCTCTGGGCGCGCGACCAGGCCATCTCCGCCTCGCTGCAGCAGCGCCTGCTGGAACGCAAGCTGAGCCGTCCGCTGGAATCCTGCCTGCGCGCGGCCGATGGCGTCACCACCCACCAGCTGCACGAAGGCATGGCGGCCTTCGTGGAATCCAGCCACCCGCTGGCCCCGGTCGTGAAGCTGCAGGCCAAGGCCGTGCTGGAAGCCGTGGGCCAGTTGCCGCTGCATTCGGCCGTGCAGCTGCTGCTGACCACCGTGCACGCCACCCGGCCCGAGGTCTACCAGCACGCGCTGGCGTCCATGGCGCTGGCCGGCGCTTTAAGCGCCGCGGCCGGCCAGGCCCGCTTCGACCTGCGCATGGCGCTGCTCAGCGGCCTGCTGCACGACCTGGGCGAGATGTACCTCGACCCGCGTTACCTCGACAGCAGCCAGCCGCTGGACGCCACCGGCTACCGCCACGTCGTCACGCACCCGCTGATCGGCCGCATGCTGCTGGCCAAGCTCACCGACTACCCGCCCGCGCTGGGCGAAGCGGTGGCCGAACACCATGAACGTCTGGACGGCACCGGCTACCCCGCCCGCAAGCTGGGGGCATCGCTGTCCCCGCTGGGCCGCATGCAGGCCGTGGTGGAAGCCACCGTGGGCATGGTGGCCAACGCCCCGGCGCCGCTGGCCCGCACGGCGCTGGCGCTGCGCATGGTGCCCGGCGAGTTCGACGAGGGCTGCAGCAGCGCCCTGGTGAACGCGGCGCGCCAGGCCGGCGAAGACCTGGAACAGGCCGTGCCGCTGGACGCGCCCGCCGAGGCGCAGTCCCGGCTCGACGAGCTGCGCCAGCGCATCGAAACAGGCAGCCAGGCCGCCACCGGCATCGCCGCCGCCAAGACCGCCAGCGCCGCGGTGCGCACCGTGGCCGAACGCGCGCAGCACCGCCTGCGCCGGCTGCAGGTGGCGGGCCACGCCATCGGCCTCTGGACCGCGGACGCAGCCGGGCCGTCCACCTCCGAACGCTTCGAGCTCGCGGTCGCGCTGGGCGAAATGCGCTACCGCCTGGGCGGCGTGCGGCGCGATTGCATGTGGTCGGAAACCGGCCTCACGGAGGCCGAGAACCAGCTGCTCGAGCCGCTGTGGGCGGCGATCGGCTGAGCAGCCGCCAGGTCCACGGTCGGCGCTGCGGCAGCCCCCTCAAGACCCCTCAAGACCCCTCAAGACCGCAGCACCGGCCGCTCGGTTTCAGTGTTGCGCGCGCCCTGCTGCAACCCGGCCAGCAGCTGGGTGATGGCGGCACTCTCGAAGTTCTCCGCCAGCTCGCACAGGCGCTGCGCCAGCGGCCGGAAGCGTTCGTCCTCGGCCCCCAGCCGCAGCGCCCGGTCGCGGATGCTGCGCATGTTGCCGATGCGCGCCAGCTGCACCAGCTCGGCCATTTCGTCGGGCGGCGGCAGCACCAGGCGGCCGGGGGCCGCGCGGGCACCGTCGTCCGCCGCCCGGCGTGTCCACGCCAGCTGCAGCAGCCGCGCCATTTCGGCCAGCAGGCGGCTGAAGTCGACCGGCTTCGCAATGAAGCCGTCCGCGCCGGCGGCCAGGCTGTCCGCGCGGTCGGCTTCCGAGGCATTGGCCGAGACGGTGATGACCGGCAAGTGGCTCCAGCGCGCATCGCGGCGCAGCCGGCGCGTGGCCTCGGCGCCGTCCATCACCGGCATCACGCTGTCCATCAGCACCAGGTCCGGCCGGTGCGCGCTGATGCGGTCCAGGGCCTCCGCCCCATTCGCCGCCTCGATCACCTCGAAGCCCAGCTGGCCCAGCACCTGCACCAGCGGCACGCGGTTGCCCGCCAGGTCGTCCACCACCAGCACGCGGCGGCGCGGCCCCTCATAACCCGTGATGTCCTCGGCGCCGGTGGCGGTGGCCGGCTGGCCCTGGACGGCCAGCGGCAGCGCGATGTCGAAGGTGAACCGGCTGCCCTCCCCTTCCCGGCTCTCGACCTGGATGTCGCAGCCCATCAGGCCCACCAGCTGCCGGCAGATGGCCAGGCCCAGGCCCGCGCCACCGAAGCGGCGCTGCACGCCGCCCGCCTGCTCGAAGGGGCGGAAGAGCCGCTTCAGCTGGTCGGCGGCAATGCCGATGCCGGTGTCGGACACCTCGAAGCGCAGGCGCACCTGCGACGCATCGGCCTCCAGCACCGTCACCCGCAGGCCCACCCGCCCCTCGACGGTGAACTTCACCGCGTTGTTCAGCAGGTTCAGCAGCACCTGGCGCAGGCGCTTGCCATCGGCACGCACGGTGGCCGGCAGCGTGCCGACGGCCTCGTAGTCGAACGCCAGCTGCTTGCGCTGCACCTCCACCCGCACGATGTCGCACACCGTGCCCAGCAGCGCGGGCAGGTCCGTCAGCTCGATGTCCAGCTCCAGCCGGCCGGCCTCGATGCGCGCCAGGTCCAGCACGTCGGTGATCAGCAGCAGCAGGTGTTCGCCGCTGCGCTGGATGATCTCCACCCGCTGCAGGTCGCGCGGCTCCAGGTGGTGGGCCTGCCGCAGGATCTGCGCGTAGCCCAGGATCGCGTTCAGCGGCGTGCGCAGTTCGTGGCTCATCACGGCCAGGAAGGCGCTCTTGGCGCGGTTGGCGGCTTCCGCGGCCTCCTTGGCCTCGCGGGCCTCGCCATAGGCCGCCTCCAGCCGGGCGATGGTTTCGCCCAGCCGCGTGGTCATGGTGTTGAAGCTCTCGGCCAGCTGGCCGATCTCGTCGCGCGCCTCCACCGGCGCCCGGGCTTCCATGTGTCCGCCGGCGATGTGGCCGGCCACCTCCGTCAGCCGGCGCACCGGGCCCACGATGGCGCGCCACAGCAGGTAGGCCATCGCGATGCCGACCGACAGGGCCAGCACCCCGCCGGTGAGGATGAAGCTGCGCGAACCCGCCAGGCTCTGGCGCGCACGGCCCAGGTCGGCCTGCAGCAGGGCCTGCTGCCGCGCGGTCAGCTGGCGCAGCAGCTCCAGCAGCGCCGACGCCTGCGGGACCACCTCGGTGCGGTAGAGATAGAGGTCCTCGACCGCACGGTCGCCTTCCAGGATGGCGCGCACCTGCAGCGTCAGTTCCGTCAGCCGGGTGCGCGCCTCGCCGATGCGCTGCAGCAGCTCGCGCTGGGCCGGGGTCAGCGTGGCCTGGCGCGCCTGCAGCGCTTCCCACAGCGCGGCGTTGGCCACCAGCTGCGGCCCGTAGTTGAGGCGGAAGCTGTTTTCGCCCGACGCGCCATAGGCCATCACGTTGGTGGCCATCGCATCCACCGAGCTCTGGAACGCGACCATCGCGGCCAGGGTCTCGGGGCTGGCCTCGCGGGCGGCGCGCGCCTTCTGCAACGCGATCATCGACTCCACCTCGGCCATCACCCGCACGCGCTGCTGCTGCACCTCCACCCGCGACAGCCGCAGCGCCGGCCGGTTGCGCAGCGGGTTGTCATGCAGCTCGAACAGCCGCGGCGGCAAGGCCTTCCAGCGCGTGTAGGCCTCGTTCAGCACCTTCAGGCGCTGCCGGTCCTCGTCGTCCCAGGCCGGCGCGCTGCGCTGCAGGGCCGCCAGGCCCGCCTCGAACGCCGCCCGCGCGGCCTGGTACTGCTCGATGTCCGACGCGTCGGACAACACCAGGTAGCCGCGCACGTGCAGCTGCATGCGCAGCAGCGCCTCCTGGGCCTGTGCGGCCGACAGCGCCGCCGGGGCCCGCACCGCCTCGCTGGACTCGATGTCCAGCGTCGCCTCGCGCCCCGCCACGATGGCCAGTGCCACCACCACCAGGGTCAGGCACACCAGCGCGCCGAAGCCGAGCGTCAGCTTCGCGCCGATCCCCGCGGCCCGGCGCTGCAGCAGGCGGAGCATGCGTGTCAGAACCCCAGCGACGTGCGGTACGACTCGCGCTGGCGCTCCCGCCCGAGGCGGATGGTGATCTCCTCGAAGTCCACCGCCGTGGCCTGCAGCGCGCTGGCCGGGCTCATCTGCCCGCTGGCCGCCTCCACCAGGTGCAGGTCCAGCGCCAGCCAGTAGCTGTAGGCGCCCGGAATGCGCAGGTAGGGAAACTGCTGCCGGGCGGAGAAGGTGCGCTGGAAGGCCAGCAGGTAGTCGCGGATGTCGGCCTCGTCCCAGCCCATGCGCAGGTAGGGATCGATGGTTCCGGTCCCTTCGGGCGGCAGGAACTGGTAGCTGCGGCCGGGATCGACGCCGTCCCAGCCGCGCGCGCCGTACACCAGCTGCTTTTCCTTGTTGGCCAGCAGCGCCAGCAGGAAATAGGTGGCTTCCGGCACCTTGGAATAACGCGAAATGACACCGGCCCAGGACGCGCCCGTGGTGTTGCCCACGCGGTTGATGCCTTCGGTCTTGACCCAGCGCGATTGGGCGATGTCGTAGTACTCATGGGTACCCGGCACCTCCGCCGCGCCGGTCTTGCCCTTGACCTTGCTGCCGGGCTGCTGTGCCAGCGCCCCCAGGTCGCCCCAGCTGATGGCAAAGGCCGCGCGCCCGGCCAGGAAGTGGTCCCAGCCGCGGCCATGGTCCCAGCCCAGCATCTCGCGCGGGCCCGCCTTCACCAGGTCGACGAACAGCTCCAGCGCGCGCACGTGCCCCGGGCTGTCGACCAGTGGCTTCATGGTCTGCGGATCGAACCAGTAGAGCCGCGGGTTCGTGGGGCCGACCAGGAACGAGGCCGAGAGCGTCATGAAATTGAACATGCCCTGGCTGCCCGGCTTCAGCGCCAGCACGATGCCGTGGTCCGGCACGCCGTCGCCGTTGAGGTCCTGGCCGTTGAAGTACTCCACCGCGTCGCGGAACTGGGCCCAGGTCTGCGGCACCGCCAGCGCATAGCCGTACTTCTGGCGGAAGGCGGCCTGGTGGCGCGGGTCGGCCAGCAGGTCGCGGCGGTAGTACATCACCTGGCCGTCGTGGTCGTAGGCCACCATGTACTTGCGGCCGCCGTAGCTCAGCAGCTGGCGCGGCCCGGGCAGCACGTCGTCCACGCTCCATTTCGGGAAGCGCGGGTCGTCGTAGAAGCGGTCGTAGGACAGCAGGTGGCCGCCGGCCACCATGTCGCCGATCCACCAGCCGCCGGCAATCGACGCGTCGTACTTGCCGACCTTGTTGGTCATGTCGGAAATGATGGTCGGGTAGTGCTCGACCCCGGGCAGGCGAACGATCTCCAGCTGCGCGCCGGTGGCCGCCTCGTACTCGTCCTTCACCTCCAGCAGGGCCAGGCTGATGGCGCTGCGGGTGGCGATCACCGTCACCTTCTGGCCGGCGAAGAGGCACTTGCCGGGCGCGCAGGGCGGCAGCACCCGCGGCACCGGCACGTCGTTGGGCTGCACCACGGTGGTGGTGGTGCTCTCGGGTTTGGCCGGGGCGGGCTTGCCATCGGCGGTCTGCGCCGCAAGTCCGCAAGGCCAGGCGGCCAAGGCCAGCCACGTCAGCGCGGTGATCGATCGGTACAGCATGTCAGCACCTCCGTCATGGCGACGACGAAATTCTGGGCGCACCGGTGCGCCTGCGCATTGATGCAGTCCCTCATGCCACGTTCCCCAGCCCTGCGTCCCGCGCTGCCTGTTCCGCCGAGGCCGCCCCTTCGGCCCGCGCGGCATGGAATTCGATGAAGGCGGTGAGCGCCTGCGAGCGGAACTCCTGCGCCAAGGCGTGCACGTGCGCGGCGAAGGCCGCATAGCGCGGCTCGGCAAATTGCAGCTTCAGCGAGCGGTCCTGCAGCTGGCGCATGTCGCCGATGCGGGCGAGCAGGCGCAACTCCCGCAGTTCCGCCAGGGGCGGCACCGGCCGCTCGGCCCCCGTCCCGCCCAGCCCCAGCGGGCCGGGCGGCGCCAGCGTCGGCGTGAAGGCGGCGTCGGTCCAGGCTTCCACCCCGGCGGCAGGCGCCGGGGCCACCTCCAGGGCGGCCTGGCCATCCGCGTCGACCACCGGCAGTTCCAGCTCGAACCAGAAGCGGCTGCCCCGCCCCGGCGCGCTCTCGACCTGGATGTCGCCCCCCATCAGCCGCACCAGTTGGCGGCTGATGGCCAGCCCCAGTCCCGCGCCACCCAGCCGGCGCGGGCCATCGGCCACCTGCTCGAACGGCCTGAACAAGCGGGCGAGCTGTTGCGCCTCCATGCCGATGCCGGTGTCCTGCACCTCGAACGCCAGCCGCGCCGACATCCCCGGCAGCGCCACGGTCCCCGCCGGGCCGGCGCACCGCACGCGCAGCGTGACGGAGCCGCCGTCGCAGAACTTGACGGCGTTGGACACCAGGTTCAGCAGCACCTGCCGCAGGCGCATGTCGTCGGCGCAGACGAAGGCCGGCAGGCCCCTGTCCAGCTCCACCTCGAAGGCCAGGCCCTTCTGCTCGGCCTTCACCGCGACGATGTCCGCCAGGCTGCGCAGGTAGTCCACCAGCGGCACGCAGCTGGGATGGAGTTCCAGCCGCCCGGCGTCGATGCGCGACATGTCGAGCAGGTCATTGATCAGGTTCAGCAGGTGCTGCCCGCTGTGCTGGATGACCCGCAGGCAGCGCTCCTGGCGTTCGTTGAAGCCCCGGTCGGCGAGCAGCATGTCGGCAAAACCGAGGATGCCGTTCAAGGGCGTGCGCAGTTCATGGCTCATCTGCGCCAGGAATTCGCTGCGCAGGCCTGCCAGCCGCTCGGCTTCGCCGAGGGCGGCTTCGCGCGCGGCCTCGGCGGCCTTGTGGGCGCTGATGTCGCGCGCCACCCCCACGGTGCCCAGCAGGGTGCCGTCCTCGTCGTTCACCGGCGCCTTGTAGACCTCCATCCATTGCCCGCCCTCGACCGCCAGCTCGACGGTCTTGCGCTCGCCCGAGGCCATCACCTCCGCATCGTCGGCCATCGAGGCGCGCGCGATCGCGGGCGCATCCAGCTCGTCGTCCGTCCGGCCGACCATCTGCTCCACCGCCTGCCCGTGCGCCTCGGCATGGGCCCGGTTGGTGACCAGGTAGCGGCTGCGCGTGTCCTTGAACCAGGCCCACATCGGCAGCATGTCGATCAGGGTGCGCAGGTAGCGCGCCTGCTGCCGCAGGGCGGCCGTGCGCTCGGCCACCCGCTGCTCGAGCTGCGCATTCAGCGCGCGCACGTCGTTCTCGGAACGCTGCAGCTGCTCATTCAGCGCCTGCAGCTGGCGGTGCGCCTGGCGCGTGCGGCGCATGTGCCAGGCGGCACCGGCCAGCGCCAGCGCCACCGCGGCCAGCAGGGTGCCCAGCCAGCGCTGCTGCAGCTCGCGCTGGCGCAGCTGGGCCTGCTGCTGCTCCGTCTGCCGCGTCAATTGGTCGATAGCACGCTGCTTGCTTTCGGTCTCGTAGCGCTGGGTCAGCTGCAGCATGCGGGCGCCCGACTTGTCGCGCACGGCGCGGGCGGTCATCTCGCTGGCCTCGGTGCTCAGCTCGTAGGCGCGCTTGTGGTCGCCGGCGCTGGCGGCAATGGCGGCCATGCGGGCGGCGCTGCCGCTCAGGTAGATCGGGTGGCCCAGGCTGCGGGCCAGCGCGTAGGCGCGCAGCGCATCGGCGTTGGCGCGCGCGGTATCGCCCAGCGCCTGGTGGTTGGTGCTGCGCGCATTGAAGGCGAACCACTGGCCGATGCGGTTCGGGTAGCGCTCGAAGATCGCGATGGCCTCGTCCAGCAGCGCCAGCGCCTCCGCGCGCCGGCCCCGGGCCGCCACCACGTCGGCCAGGCCATAAAGCCCAAAGGCGATGGCAAACGGCGCACCCACTTCGCGGTGGATGACCAGCGCCTCGCGCGCCAGCTGCTCCGCGCGTTCCGGCTGGCCCACCTTGAGCACGTGGCCCGCCATGCCCGCCACGGCAAAGGCCTCGATCATGCGCGCCGGCACCCGCTGCGCCTGCAGGCGCACCGCCGCGTACTGCTCGTAGCTGCGCTCGTCGTTGGGGGTCTGGCCGAAGGCCATGGCCATCGCCTGGTGCCCGTAGGCCAGGGCCAGCGGGTTCTGCGACCGGCGCGCGATCTCCATCGTCTGCACCGCCACGGCCACGCAATCGTCCAGCTGCTCGAAGCGCCGGTACATCACCGCCAGGCGCAGCATGGCCTCGGCCAGCAGCTCGGGACGGTCGGTGCCCTCCAGGGCGACGACGCTGCGCTGGGTGGTCTTCACCAGCTGGTCGAGCAGCCCCTGGTTGATGGAGTTCAGCGACACGTTGAGGTCGGCCTCGGCCTGGCCGATGCGGTCGCCATGCGCCTGGGCCAGCGCGAAGGCCTCGGCCGCATGGCGGGCGGCGGCGTCGGTGTGGCCCAGGTAGGTCTCGGCCCGTGCCAGCACGTTCAGGGCGCGGGCGCGGTCGGCCGGCGTGGCATCGGCCGGCAGCGCCTGGTTCAGCCGCTGCGCTTCGGCGTAGGCCTGGCGCACGTTGTTCTCGGCCAGCAGGCGCACCCGGCCCGCTTCGGCACGCCAGTCTTCGAGGGGGCCGGCATGTGCGCCGGCCGCCACCAGCCATGCCAGGGCCGGCAGCGCCGCGGGCGCCCACCGCGCCCACCGCGCCGCACGGCGCCAGGCCGCGGTCACGCACCGGTTCACTGCTGCACCACCCTGCGCATGCCAGGCCGCCGCCTCAGCCCGCGGCGCGGCGCACGGCGCTGCACGCCAAAGTACGCGTCACCCACCGCGCCGCCCTGAAGCAGCCGGCCGGGCGCGCGGCCACCAGCGGCCCGCCAGCGGCCGGCACGGCATGAACGACAAGGACAGCCATGGCATCGCCCCTCGCGTGCATCACGGTGGCACCGGCAGCCTCACCACCCGCAACCAGAACTCCTCGATCGCCCGCACCGTACGGATGAAGCATTCCAGGTCGCCCGGCTTGGTGATGCAGCAGTTTGCGCGCAGTTCATAAGCCAGCAGCATGTCTTCTTCGGCCTGCGAGGTGGTCAGCACCACCACCGGGATGGTCCGCAGCGCCGCATCGGCCTTGATGGTCGACAGGACCTCCCAGCCATCCACGCGCGGCAGCTTCAGGTCCAGCAGGATCAGGTCGGGTCGCGGCGCGTCGTCCCAGGCCTCGTGGCGGCGCAGGAAGTCCAGCGCCGCGACGCCGTCCGCCGCCACGTGAAGGTGGCTCCAGACGCCCGCCGGCGCCCCCGCCGCAGCACGGCCCTTTCCCGGCCCCCCGGCGAGGGCTTCGCGAACCAGGCGCACGTCGCCCGGGTTGTCCTCGACCAGCAGGATCTCCATGGCCCGCACGTTCGCGCTCATGTCGCCCCTTTGGCGGCGGGCCCGGCCCGCCGCAAGCACGCGCCGCGGCGACGAGCCCGCTGCGCACGTGCCAATGATGCCTCAACTGGAATATTTTTTACCCGCTTTTCATTCCTCTGATCAGAACTGACTTCATTGAACATTCGCCCATTGACCAACACCGGTCGATCCCCGTGGCACGCGCCGGCCGCCGCGCCACGGGCCCTCATGGCGCGGCCGAGTCTCTGCCCCGCGGCAGAAGGAGTCATCAGATGGACATCGGGATCGACGCAGGCCCGCCAGCCGCCCGGCGCGAGGCGCGCACGCACAGCCCCGGCACGCGGCGCCCGCTGACCGTGCGCATGCAGCTGGGCCTGGCCTTCGGCGTGCTGCTGGTCATGGTGGCGGCGGTGTCACTGCTGTGCATGCAGGCCCTGCGGGAAGCGAACGACACCTTTGCCTTCTTCGTGCAAGAGACGCTGCGGCAGGAGCAGCTGGCCATCGACGTGCGCGCCAAGGCCTACCAGCGGGCGCTCTCGGTGCGCAACCTGGTGCTGCTGGACCAGCCGGCGGAGCGCAGCGCCGAGGCGCAGACCCTGTCCACGCTGCACCAGCAGATGAACGAAGCCCTGGCGGACCTGGGCCGCCGCGTGCGCGCCGCACGGGACACCACCCCCCGTGAAGTGGAATTGCTCACCGCCCTGGAAAAGGTCGACGCCAGCTACGGCAAGGTGGCGCAGGACATTGCCGCGCTGGTGCTGCGCGGTGAACACGACGCCGCCATCCAGCGCATGAACCGGGATTGCCGCCCGCAACTGGCCGCGCTGGGCAAGGCGGCAAGCGACTACATCGAGTTCAGCCAGGCCCAGGCTGACAAGGACGTCCACGCCGCCGAGGCGACCTACGCGCGCCAGCGCGTCATGCTGGTGGCCGCCGGCTTGGTCGCCATCACGGCGTCGGTGCTGCTGGGCTGGCTGATCACGCGCCGCCTGGTTCGCGCGCTGGGCGCCGAGCCGGCCCAACTGGCGGACGCCGCCCGGCGCGTGGCCGCGGGCAACCTGCGGGCGCTGCCCGGCGCCGAGCAGGCCCAGGCCGGCTCGGTGCTGGCGTCGATGGCGGAGATGCAGCGCAACCTGGTGGCCCTGATCGGGCAGGTGCGCCACAGCGCGGAATCCATCGCCACCGCGTCGACGCAGATCGCCACCGGCAATGCCGACCTGTCGTCGCGCACCGAGCAGCAGGCCAGCGCCTTGCAACAGACCGCCGCGTCGATGCAGCAGATGACCGACACCGTGCGCGCCAGCGCCGACCACGCACGCCAGGCCAACGAGCTGGCCGGCACGGCGGCCGAGGTGGCCGGCCGCGGCGGCGTGGTGGTGAAGGACGTGGTGCAGACGATGAAGCAGATCAGCGAGGCCAGCACCCGCATCTCCGACATCATCGGCGTGATCGACGGCATTGCCTTCCAGACCAACATCCTGGCGCTGAACGCGGCGGTGGAAGCCGCCCGCGCCGGCGAGCAGGGCCGCGGCTTCGCGGTGGTGGCCAGCGAGGTGCGCACCCTGGCCCAGCGCAGCGCGCAGGCGGCCCGCGAGATCAAGCAGCTGATCGTCGATTCGGTCGAGCGCGTGCACGACGGCAGCCAGCTGGTGGACCAGGCCGGCGCGACGATGGCCGAGATCGAGCACCACGTGTCGCGGGTGACGCAGCTGATCGGCGACATCGACGCCGCCGCCACCGAGCAGAGCGGTGGCATCGTGCAGGTCAACCAGGCCGTCGGCTCGCTGGAACACGGCACGCAGCAGAACGCCGCGCTGGTGGAGGAAAGCGCCGCCGCCGCCGAAAGCCTGAAACAGCAGGCCCAGGGCCTGACGTCGATGATCGGCCAGTTCCAGCTGTAGGCGATGCCACCGCGCCCGCGGGCACGCCAGCGTTGCGCTGGAACGTGCCGCAGGGCGCGGATGGGAACAGAATCGGCCCATGTCCGCGCCTGCCCAAGAACCCGATCCCGCGGCGCCCGCCGACGCCGGCGGCGAATGCACGATCCTCGTCGTCGACGACGTGCCGGCGAACCTGGAACTGATCGCGAGCCACCTGGAACAGCAGGGCTTTCGCACCGTGGTGGCCCAGGCCGGCGACGAGGCGCTGGCCCGTGCGCTGCTGGTGCAGCCCGCGCTGATCCTGCTCGACGTGATGATGCCGGGCATCGACGGCTTCGAGACCTGCCGCCGGCTGAAGGCCGAGCCCACGCTGCGCGACGTGCCGGTGGTGTTCATGAGCGCGCGGGCCGACACCGGCGGCAAGCTCAGCGGCTTCGAGGTCGGCGCGGTGGACTACCTGACCAAGCCGGTGGACAAGGCCGAGCTGCTGGCCCGCGTGCGCACCCACCTGTCGCTGGCCGCCCTGCAACGCCAGCTGGCCGCGCAGAACCTGCAGCTGCAGCGCGAGATCCACACCCGCGAACAGGCCGAGGCCGCGCTGAAGCGTTCGAACGCCGAACTGGAACAGCTGGCCTACGTCGCCTCGCACGACATGCAGGAGCCGCTGCGCATGATCGCCAGCTACCTGCAGCTGGTGGAACGGCGCTACGCCGACCAGCTGGACGCGGACGGCAAGGAATTCATCGGCTACGCGGTCGATGGCGCCAAGCGCATGCAGGCCCTGATCCAGGACCTGCTGGCCTACTCGCGCGTCGGCACCAAGGGCCACCCGCCGGCACCGGTGGACGCCGCGGCGGTGCTGCGGACCGCCCTGGCCCACCTGGAGCTGGCCATCAACGAAAGCGCGGCCACCATCACCGCCGATCCCCTGCCCTGGGTGATGGGCGACGGCGGCCAGCTGCTGCAGCTGATCCAGAACCTGCTCGCCAACGCCATCAAGTTCCGCGGCACCGCGCCGCCGCGGGTGCACGTCGGCTGCCAGCCCGACGGTGACAGCTGGCGCTTCGAGGTGCGCGACAACGGCATCGGCATCGATCCGGAATTCGCCGAGCGCATCTTCGTGATGTTCCAGCGCCTGCACTCGCGCAGCGCCTACCCCGGCACGGGCATCGGGCTGGCGCTGTGCAAGCGCATCGTCGAGCGCCATGGCGGCCGGCTGTGGGTGGAACCGGCCGAAGGCGGCGGATCGGTCTTCAAGTTCACGCTGCCGCAGGTGGCCGCCGCGCCGGCCAACGGGGCGCCCGGGGCGCCCGGGCCATGAGCGAGGCCGCCGCAGCCACGCTGCTGCTGATCGAGGACAACCCGGCGGACGCGCGGCTCTTCC
>CBIHPZ010000020.1:0-15972 GCA_966211865.1 uncultured Aquabacterium sp. | reverse complement strand
GGCGCACGCGGGCACGCGCCACGGGGTCGCCGGGCATCAGCTGCGGGTGCGGGAAGCGCTCGTCGATGTACTCGTTGATGATGTGCGACTCGTACAGGATGAGGTCGCGCTCGACCAGGATCGGCACCTCGTTGTACGGGTTCATCAGCGCGATGTCTTCGGGCTTGGCGAAGAGGTCGACGTCGCGGATCTCGAAGTCCATGCCCTTTTCGAACAGCACGAAGCGGCAGCGGTGCGAGTAAGGGCAGGTGGTTCCGGAGTAAAGCACCATCATGGCGGCGGGCTCCCAATGAAGCAGAAAAGAGCGGGATCTTGAAAAGGGCACGCGCAGTGGAGCCCGCTAGGCTACCACTGCGCGCTTCGGGCCCGGCGAGGCGCCGGACCGGCAGGGACTTACTTGATGTCCTTCCAGTACGCGGCGTTCAGGCGCCAGGCGATCAGCGTGAACACCGCCAGGAACAGCAGCACCCAGACCCCCAGGCGCACGCGCTGGTTCTGGGCGGGCTCGCCCATCCATTGCAGGTAGGCCACCAGGTCGGCGACGGCGACGTTGTATTCAGCCTCGGTCATCTTGCCGGGCTTGACCTGCTCGAAGCGCTTGAAGACGTGGTGCGTCTTCTTCTCGTCGTGCGGGTCCTTTTCCTCGGCGAACACCGCGCGCTGCTCGCCCTGCAGTTCCCACAGCACGTGCGGCATGCCGACGTTGGGGAACACCAGGTTGTTCCAGCCGGTCGGACGGGTGTCGTCGCGGTAGAAGGTGCGCATGTAGGTGTAGAGGTAGTCGGCGCCCGAGCCCTGGCCGCTGGCGCGCGAACGCGCGATGACGGACAGGTCGGGCGGCGTGGCGCCGAACCATTCCTTCGATTCGCGCCCGTTGGCCGAGACGGTCATCAGGTCGCCGACCTTCTCCGATGCGAACAGCAGGTTCTTCTTGATCTGGTCGTCGGTGAGGCCGATGTCCTTCAGGCGGTTGTAACGCATGAAGGCCGCGGCATGGCAGTTCAGGCAGTAGTTGACGAACAGCTTGGCGCCGTTCTGCAGCGCCGCCACGTCGTTGAGCTTCTCGACCGGGAACTTGTCCCACGCCATGCCGCCCTCGGAAGCGAGGGCGGAGCCCACGAAGGACAGCGCGGCCAGCAGGCAAACGATGAGTTTCTTCATGATGCTTGTGACTTTCGCCTTCGATCAGTGAGCGTGGTAGGTCACACGGTCGGGGACCGGCTTGAAGGTGCCGAGCTGGCTCCACCACGGCATCAGCAGGAAGAAGCCGAAGTAGAACACTGTACCGACCTGGGCGATGAGGGTGCCGGTGTCCGACGGCGGCTGGATGCCGAGGTAGCCCAGCACCAGGAAGAAGACCACGAACACCAGGTACAGCCACATGTGCCAGCTGGGGCGATAGCGGATCGACTTGGCGGGGCTCCGGTCGAGCCAGGGCAAGAAGAACAGGATCACGACCGCGCCGCCCATCACGACCACGCCCCAGAACTTCGGATCGAAGGTCTGCAGCAACGCGATCGCAACGACCGCACCGATCACTGCCGCCACCTTCACCGCACCAGAACGCGCCTTGACCAGCGCCCCCAGCGCGGCCAGGCCGGCGAGCAGGCTGAACACGTTGACCATCACCGTGGTGGTGGCGCGCAGCATCGAGTAGAACGGCGTGAAGTACCAGACCGGCGCGATGTGCGGCGGCGTCTTCAGCGGGTCGGCCGGGATGAAGTTGTTGTACTCGAGGAAGTAGCCGCCGAGTTCAGGCCCGAAGAAGACGATGGCGCAGAACACCATCAGGAACACGCCCACGCCGAACAGGTCGTGCACCGAGTAGTACGGGTGGAAGGGAATGCCGTCGAGCGGGATGCCCGTCTTGGGATCCTTCTTCGCCTTGATCTCGACGCCGTCCGGGTTGTTCGAACCCACTTCGTGCAGCGCGATGATGTGCGCCACCACCAGGCCCAGCAGCACCAACGGCACGGCAATGACGTGGAAGCTGAAGAAGCGGTTCAGCGTGGCGTCGCTCACCACGTAGTCGCCGCGGATCAGCAGGGCCAGGTCGGGACCGACGAAGGGAATGGCCGCGAACAGGTTCACGATGACCTGGGCGCCCCAGTACGACATCTGGCCCCAGGGCAGCAGGTAACCCATGAAGGCCTCGGCCATCAGGCAGAGGAAGATCGCGCAGCCGAAGATCCAGACGAGTTCGCGCGGCTTGCGGTACGAGCCGTAGATCAGCCCGCGGAACATGTGCAGGTAGACGACGATGAAGAACGCGCTGGCGCCGGTGGAGTGCAGGTAGCGCACCAGCCAACCCCAGGGCACGTCGCGCATGATGTACTCGACCGAGGCGAACGCGGTGTTCGCATCCGGCTTGTAGTGCATCACCAGGAAGATGCCGGTGACGATCTGGATCACGAGGACCAGCATCGCCAGCGAGCCGAAGAAATACCAGGCGTTGAAGTTCTTCGGAGCGTAGTACTCCGACATGTGCTCCTTGTACATCTTGGTGGCCGGGAACCGGTTGTCCACCCAGGTCAGGAGCTTGGTGCCCAGCGGAGCGCCCGCCGGTGCTTCCTTGAATTCAGCCATGACGACCCTTCAGTGCTTCGTTGCGCTTCGGCGACCCCGTCGGGTCAGGCCTTCTTGTCTTCGCCGATCAGCAGGCGCGTGTCGGAGAGGTACATGTGCGGCGGCACTTCGAGGTTGTCCGGCGCAGGCTTGTTCTTGAAGACGCGGCCCGCCAGGTCGAAAGTCGAGCCGTGGCAGGGGCAGAGGAAGCCGCCTTGCCAATCGTCGGGCAGCGAGGGCTGCGGGCCCGCCTGCAACCGGTCGGTCGGCGAGCAGCCGAGGTGCGAGCAGATGCCAACGGCCACGAGCACTTCGGGCTTGATCGAGCGGTGTTCGTTGCGGGCGTATTCGGGCGTGAGTTCCGAGGGGTTGCGCTTCGAATTCGGGTCGGCGACCTCGGAGTCCGTCTTCTTCAGCGACGCCAGCTGCTCGGGCGTGCGGCGGAGGATCCACACCGGCTTGCCCCGCCATTCCACCACCATCTTCTCGCCGGGCTTCAGCGCGCTGATGTCCGCCTCGACGGCCGCGCCGGCAGCCTTGGCACGCTCGGACGGCGTGAAGGTGCTGACGAAGGGCACCGCCGCAGCCACGCCACCGATGGCGCCAGCGCCGCAGGTGATGGCCACCCAGGTGCGGCGGCCCTGATCAACCGGACCGTCACTTGCAGGGCTGTCACTCATGAGAATCCTCGGGTGAAGAACGGAATGTTGGACTTAGGGGCAACCTGGGATTCTAGCGGACAGCTCCAAGCGCCCCGTCACCGCTGCAACCCGAAGGGAGCGTCCCGCGGCCCCTTTGACGCGGCCACGCCACTCGGCGCGAAGCGCGCGCGACCCGGCTTGACGCGGCACGCGGCTCGGCAATACTGCGCGCGGACCGAGGCCGCGGCCACACGGCCGCCAGACGGCGGGCGCACCCGCCCACAGCACAGGAGCGAGAAGCACATGAGCTTTGCCAGCGAGTTCAAAGAGTTCGCCATGAAGGGCAACGTCGTCGACCTCGCGGTCGGCGTCATCATCGGCGCGGCGTTCGGCAAGATCGTCGATTCGGTGGTCAAGGACCTGATCATGCCGATCGTCAACCTGGTCCTCGGCGGCCAGATCGACTTCTCGAACAAGTACGTCGTGCTGTCCGGCAACGTGCCGCCAGGCGCGGCGCTGGCGGAGGCGCAGAAGGTCGGCAACGTCTTCGCCTGGGGCAACTTCGTCACCGTGACGATCAACTTCGTGATCCTCGCGTTCGTGATCTTCCTGATGATCAAGCAGATCAACCGGCTGAAGCGCAGCGAACCGCCGGCGCCGCCCGCCCCGCCAGCCGCGCCCCCTGAAGACGTGGTGCTGCTGCGTGAAATCCGGGATGCGCTGAACCGGCGCTGAACCCGGCGCTCGAGCTGCGCGGCGGCATGCGCCACTGCCGGCCGCCCCCCTAGATTCATCGGTTCGATTGGCCGATCAGCGGCGCCGGGCTTGCGCTGCTCGGGATTGATCGGCCGCCGTTTGGCCCCATACTCCAGGGCGATCGACGGCACCCCGGCGCGGGTGCCCTGGCGGCCCGTGGCCGCCGCGCTGACCGCTCCAGATGACACCGAGTTCGCCCGCCAGATTGCCTGCAGCCCTCGAGAGCGCCGTACAACGGGTGCGCATGGCCGCCCGCACGGCCGCGGAGCGCACGGTGGACAGCCTGGGCCTGGCGGCACTGTCGTCCAACAACGTCTTCCAGCGCGACGGCCTGCTGGGCGCGCAGTTCGAGCTGAACCGCAAGCTCGCCATCTTCGCCCTCACCTTCAACGAGACGCTGGACCAGCGCATCGCGCGTGAATCCGGCGCGCTGGACAGCCAGTCCGGCGCCCCGCTGCCGACCAGCTGGGATGCCCTGAGTCTCGTCGACGACCACGAGCTCGAGATCCAGGTCTCCGCCGACCGCTTCGCGCTCGAGATCTCGCACGCCTGCGAGTGGGAGATCCGCGAACTCGACGCCTACATGGGCACGCTGTTGAAGCTGGGCCGCGCCGACCATGACCGCAACCCGCTGCGCGCCGAGGTGGTCGGCCAGGCCATGATCCGCGCCGTCGACGCGGTGGCCGACCGGCCCGAGACCCGCAAGGTGCTGCTGACCGAGATCGGCCGCTCGCTGGCAAACGCGATGCGGCAGACCTATGCCGACATCGTCGCGGACCTTCGCGTCTCCGGCGTCAAGCCGGTGGGGCTGCAGGTGCGGCAGAACCCGCACGACGCGGCCGGCCTGCGCGGCGGCACGGCGGCCGGCAGCCTCCACGGCGATCTGGGCGACAGCCGCTCGCACGAACTCTCGGCCAGCGGCCGGCTGTCTCCGCGCGGCCAGGTGCCGTCGGGCACCACCGGCCGCGGCCCCTTCGGCCCGTCGACGGGCGGCTTTGGCCCCGGCGGCATCGGGCGCGGCACGCCGATGGGCCGGGTGGACGGCGAAATGATGGCGCTGCTGCGGCGCCTGTCGTTCGCGCCAGCCGGTTCCGGCGGCGGCGCCGACAGCGGTGGCTCGAGCTACGGCAGCGACTTCGGCGGCTACGTGACCGGTGCCGAGGGCCTGGGCGGCGGGTCGGGCATGCTGATGGCGCCGAACCTGATCGTCGCCCACCGCGAGGAACTGCGCCAGGCCGCCACCGGCGCGCTCGATCACATGGTGATCGACGTCATCGCGGGGCTGTTCGACCAGATCCTGTCGGATCCCAAGGTGCCGCCGCAGATGGCGCGCCAGATCGCCCGGCTGCAACTGCCGGTGCTGCGCGCGGCCTTGGGCGACCCGAGCTTCTTCTCCTCGCGCAAGCACCCGGTCCGGCGCTTCATCAACCGCATCGCCTCGCTGGGCACCGCGGTCGACGACTTCGACGGTGAAGAGGGCAAGGCACTGCTGGCGCGCGTGCGCGAGCTGGTGCAGGAGGTCGTCGAAGGCGACTTCGACCAGATCGAGACCTATGAGCACAAGCTCAACGCGCTCGAGGCCTTCATCGCCGAGTTGTCGAAGGCCGAGGTGCATGCCCAGGGCCAGGCCGACGTGGTGCTGGAGCGCAAGGAAAACGAGCTGCGGGTGCAGCAGCGTTTCGCGCAGCAGCTGGACAGCGCGCTCACCACGCTGCCGGTGCCCGACTTCCTGCGCCAGTTCCTGGGCCGCGTCTGGAGCCGCGTGATCGCGAGCACCGAGCAGCAGGCCGGCGCCGGCAGCGACGCCGCCAAGCGCATGCGCCAGGTCGGCCACGAGCTGGTGATGAGCGTGCAGCCGAAGGGCGCGCCGGCGCAGCGCCAGGCCTTCCTGCGCCTGTTGCCGGCGCTGATGAAGGACCTGAACGCGGGCCTCGACCGCGTGCGCTGCGAGGAATCGGTGCGGCGCGATTTCTTCGCGCAGCTGCTGCCCGCGCACGCGGAGTCGCTGAAGGGCCAGGCACTGAGCACGCTGGAGCACAACCTGCTGGCCAAGCAGGTCGATGGCGTCCTGGCCACGCCGCTGCCCAAGGCCAGCGAGCTGCCGCCCATTCCCGTGTCGGCCCTGCCGGTGCTGAAGGACGTGATCACGCCGGCGGTGTTCTCGCCCGCGGAAGCCCAGGCGGTGGGCCTGGTCGATGAAAGCGCCGTGGACTGGAACGGCACCGTGGACATCGACCTCGGCGCCGAGCCCGAGATCACGACGGTCGACCTCGACATCAGCGGCCTGCCCACGCTGGACAGCGTGGAGCCCACGCGCGGCAAGTCACTGGCCGACAACGTGCAGATCGGCTTCGCCTACCAGATGCACGTGGACGGCCAGTGGACCAAGGTGAAGCTGTCGCACGTCAGCGCGGGCCGCACCTTCTTCGTGTTCACGCACGGCGCGAAGCAGCGCAAGACGGTGTCGATGACCTACCGCATGCTCAGCCGCATGTGCGAGACGAACCGCGTGCGCGCGTTCGAAAGCGCCTACCTGCTCGAACGCGCGACGGCGCGGGCGCGGCGGCAGCTGGCGGCATTGAAGCCGGGCGCTGCGGCGTAGGCAGGCGGCGCGACCGCTTGCATCAGGACTCGTTCTCGATGCCCGGGTCCTGGATGAAGCGCTTGCCCGTGGACGTCTGGATCACCGCCACGCTGTACTTGTAGCTGGCTTTCACCGTGTTCTGGTCCACCAGCACCGCCATGGTCGGCTTGGTGGTCCAGGAGGCGTACGGGAATTCGGTGCCCGGGTTCTCTACCGTGATGGCGTCCGTGTCGGTGAAGGTCCAGCCCGGGCTGACCATCTTGAAGACCAGCAGCGCCTTGGCGCCCCGCACCCGCACCGGATCGGGCGAGCAGGTGACGTTGCCCTTGTCGTCGACGCTCACATCGACGTGATTCACTGGACCGGACATTGGACAGACTCCCTCGTGAGTTCACCGGGCCGGTGTCGCCTCCTGCGCCGCCCATCGGCGCAGTTCCGCGGCATTCGGGTGCCGGTAGGTGGTTGGTTCCACTCTTTCGGCCCACAGGCGCGCGTCTTGAGTCCGCCCTTGCCGTACTGCGAGCAGGCCCAGCAAGGCCATGGCCGGTGCCTCGCCTCGCCTTCCACCGGCTTGCAGCCATTCGGCCGCTGCAGCCCAATGCAATGCGGCCGCCTTTGGCTCACCGGCGCGCTGCAACGCGTCACCCATCACCAGGCCTGCCGTGGCAACCACCGGCGCCAACTCAGGTTCCGGTGGAATGCCGTCCGTTTGGCGTCGCCGGATTTCCTCCAGATAGGCTGAGAGTTCTGCCAGGGCCTCGACCGCGCCGGCACCTCCTTCGTCAGCCGCCAGCCTGACTCGCAAGGCCACCAGCCGTCCGCGCTGCTTGACCTGCCAGCGCACTTTCCGGTCGGGTGTTGCCAGCAGCCGCGCGACGATGGCCTGCAGCGGTGCGAGTTGTTCCCGTGCTGCGGCCCGCGCACCCTGCGCCACCTGCGCCTCGGCCAAGCTGAGCCGCGCAGATGCCAGCTGCGCCAGCCAGTCCAGGTTGGCGGCGTCGACGCGAACGAGCTGTTCAAAGCGCTCAACCGCCTCGCGGGCGCTCGCTGCCGCATCGGCGAGCTGGCCCAGGCTCATCTGAAGGCCGCTGATTTCATAGGTGGAGATGGCCAGGTGGTATTGCACGCGTCGATCGCGCGCCGCATCGGCCATGCGGGCGACCGCTTCGCGTTTGCCGACCTGTGCGGCAATTGCACCGGCATAGTCGTGCTGCGCTTCCCGCGCCTTGGCGAGCCAGCCCAGCAGATTGCCGAACTCCAGGTACATGGCAGGCCGCTGCACCACCACCTCCTGCCAGGTCTGCCGCGCCCGCTCAAACGCCTGCAGAGCTTCGGCAGAGCGGCCACCTTCGTGCTGCATCACGCCGAGGTTCATTTCGGCCCAGGCCTGCTCGATGCGCCACTCCAGCTTCCCCGGCTCCAGCTTCACCAACTGGTGCGCCAGAGCCAGATAACGTCCAAAAGCCGCCTCCGCCTGGGGCGCCAACCCGCGCCGGCGCGCGACGAAGCCCACCCAGTATTCGCTCTGCGCGTGGTCGAACACGTGCTGCGGCACGCGGGGATGGCGGGCCAGCATCTCCGCCGTGGTGGAAGCGGCCTCGCCGAAGCGCCGCGCCGCCTCTTCCAGCTGCCCGCGCTTTTCCGCGATTTCGCCCACCAGGTGCAACGCGCGTGCGCGGCGGCCGAGTGATGCGGCATCGAGCCGGCTGGGGTCCTGCGCCGCGTAGTAAGCCAATGCGCGGTCGCCCACGGCGTCCAGCGCATCCAGCCGCCCCACCGATTTCAGGCGCGGTGGCATGTCGCCCAGCATGAACTCGATCAGGCCTTCGGCCTGGGCCTGCTGCTGCTGCGCCACGAGCGCCTCGCGCCAGGCCACGGCGGCGGCACCGGCCAGTGCCAGCGCGGCCGCGCTGCCCGCGGCCACCGGGACCAGGTTGCGGCGCAGGAACTTGGCCGCACGGTAGCGCCAGCCATCGGGCCGGGCGGTGATGGGCAGGTGGTCGAGATAACGGCGGATGTCATCGGCCAGCGCCGCCGCGTTGGCATAGCGCTCGGCCGGCGACTTCTTCAGCGCGCGGGCGACGATGGTGTCCAGGTCGCCTTTCAGTTCGCGCGCGCGCCGGGCGGCGCCGGGCCCGCCGCTGCGCAAGGCCGCGTCCGACAGGCGCCGCGGCTCCTGCGCCACCACCGCCTGCATCTTCTGCAGCGACGGGGTGGTCGGGTCGTCGCCGTCCGTCGGGTGGGCTCCGCCCAGCAGCTTGAACAGCAGCACGCCCAGCGCATAGACGTCGGTGGCGGTCGTCACGTCGCCGCCTTCCAGCTGCTCGGGCGCGGCGTACTGCGGCGTGAAGGCGCGACCGGCGTTCTGCGTCACCTCGCCGTCGCCGGCGGGCTGGTCCGCCACGTCGAGCAGCTTGGCGATGCCGAAGTCCAGCAGCTTCACCTCGCCGGCGCCCGTGACAAGGATGTTCGACGGCTTGAGGTCGCGGTGCAGGATGAGGCGGTTGTGCGCATGCGCCACCGCGCCCAGCACGTCCAGGAACAGGCGCAGGCGCGCCTGCAGGTCCAGGCCCCGGGTCTCGCAGTGGCGGTCGATGGGCTCGCCCGCGACGTATTCCAGCACCAGGTAGGGCTGCGCCGGGCCGGCACCGGCGCTGAGGTGGCCGGCGTCGAGCAGGCGCGCGATGTGCGGGTGCGCCAGCCGCGCCAGGATGCTGCCCTCGCGCGCGAAGCGGGCCTCCTCGCCACGGCGCAGCAGGCCGCCCTGCAGGAACTTGATCGCCACCTCGCCTTCGTAGCGGCCGTCGGTGCGGCGTGCCAGCCACACGCTGCCCATGCCGCCGCGGCCCAGTTCGCGCTCCAGCGTGTAGGCGCCCACGCGGCGGCCCGCCAGGTCATCGTGCCCGGCGCCCTCGCTCGCTGGCGTGGCCAGCACCGGCTTTTCGAGGAAGGACTCGCGGTCGATCTCGGTCAGCTGGTCCGTCAGCCGGGCCAGCATCGCGGCCAGCTCCGCATCCTGCTCACGCAGCGCGGCCAGGCGGGTGGTGCGGGCGTCCGGTGGCAGGTCGAGCAATTCGTCCAGCAGCGGCGACAGCGCGGACCAGCGTTCGGCATCGATCCCGGAAAGCGGCGGCATGGGCGCGGTGGAGCTGCGAACGCGCGCTTCAGCGCAGCGCCAGGGACAGGAACATGCGCGCCTTCTGCCAGTCGCGCTGCACCGTGCGGTCGGTCACGCCCAGGGCGGCCGCCACCTCCGCTTCCGACAGGCCGCCGAAATAGCGCAGCTCCACCACCTGCGCCAGCCGCGGCTCCAGCGCGGCGAGCTCGTCCAGCGCCTCGTGCACGCGCAGCACCTCGTCCCCGTGCGTGGCCTTGCCGTCGACCACGGTGGTGTGCAGGGTCACGTGCTCGGCTTCGCCGCCGCGGCGGTCGGCCAGGCGCGCGCGCACCAGGTCCACCACCACGGCGCGCATCACCTTGGCGGCATACGCGAGGAAGTGATGCCGGTCGGGGAAGTCCAGCCGCCGGCTGCCGTTGAGCCGCAGGTAGGACTCATGCACCAGCGCGGTGGTGTCCAGCAGCGTCATGTCGCCCGACTTGCGCAGGCGGCTGCGCGCCAGCCGGCGCAGATCGGCATAGAGCAGCGCATAGGCCTGGTCGGCGGCGATCCGGTCGCCGCCCACGGCAGCCCGCAGCAAGGCGGTGATCTCGGTCATGGGGGACGGCCCCGGCGTGGCGACGAGCCACGCCGCACGGGCACGGCACGCGGGCGGACTCGACTGTATCCGCCGGTCACACCTGTTGGGCAGGGTGATGTCGGGATTCGTGCGCGGATTGCGTTGCAGCAACCGAGGGGATGACGCTCGGTGCGCGCAGGGAGGAAAAGACGCCGCTCGCGCCATGCCCTCACCTTCCGCACGCACTCACCAGGATGGACGGTCATGCAGCCTCCCTCGAACGACAGCCCGCCGCCGGACGACGCCTCCCTCGCCGGCTCCGCCACCCACCAGCCCCGCAGCCACCCCAGTCACGCCAGCCACGAGGACCTCGACGCGCGCGGCATCGCCGCGATGATGGGCCGGCGCACCATGGTGCGCCCGCTGGCCCCCAGCCGCGCGGCGCCGGTGAACGGCAGCGCCGGCCTGGTCGACCTGGTGGAACGCCAGGTGGCCCGCGCCCGCCGCCTGAACCAGCCCTTCGCCCTGCTGTGCCTGGTGGCCGACCAGATCGCCGGCCAGGGCGCGCCGGAGCACGCACGGCGCGCGCTGGACGACTGCGCCAGCCGCCTGTGCAGCCGCGTTCGCGCCACCGACCATGTGGCCCGCTACGGTCCGCATCATTTCGGGGTGCTGCTGCCCGAGGCGAACGACACCGCCGCGTGGGCCGTGGCGCTGCGCCTGCTGGATGCCGGCTCCGGCACCTACCGCGTCGGCGACCAGCTGCTGGAACTGCGACTGCGCGCCGGGCACGCGGCCTTTCCGCAGGCGGCATCGGATGGCGCGTCGCTGGTCTACGCCGCCAGCGCGACGACCGAGCCCACGGCCTGGGACCGGCGCGGCGCACCGGTCGAATCCAAGGAGCAGCAGGCGCTGGACTTCGGCCCCTGGTGGCGCTGAGCGCGGCGCCCCGCGGCCGCCCGACCACGGCAACCGGTCAGCCGCCGCGGTCAGCCGCCGCCGGCCAGTGCCCGCGCCAAGCGCAGCGCCGCGGTCAGGCTGGCGGCGTCGGCCACGCCGCGGCCGGCGATGTCGAAGGCCGTGCCATGGTCCGGGCTGGTGCGCACGATGGGCAGGCCCAGCGTGACGTTCACGCCCTCCTCCACGCCCAGGTACTTCACGGCGATCAGCCCGTGGTCGTGGACCATCGAGATGACCGCATCGAATTCGCCCGGGTGCTTCGGCGGCGCATGGCGCGCGCGCATGAAGACCGTGTCCGGGGCGAAAGGCCCCTGGGCCGCGATGCCCTCGGCCACCGCCTGCGCGATGGCGGGCGCGATGACGCGCACTTCCTCGTCCCCGAAGAGGCCGCCCTCGCCGGCGTGCGGGTTCAAACCCGCCACCGCCAGGCGCGGGCGGGCGATGCCCCAGCGCTTCAGCGCCGCGTCGGTGATGCGCAGCGTCTCCAGCACGCCGGGCACGTCCAGCGCATCGATCGCCTGGCGCAGGCTGACGTGGATGGTCACCAGCACCACGCGCAGCTCGGGGTTCGCCAGCATCATGCGCACCGCACCGGCACCGGTGAGGGCCTGCAGCATCTCGGTGTGGCCGGGGTACGGCACGCCGGCAGCGGACAGGGCTTCCTTGTGGATGGGCGCCGTCACCAGACCCACCGCGCCGCCGCGCAGTGCCAGCGCGGCACCGGCTTCGATGCAGCGCGCCGCGGCGGCGCCGCAGGCGGCTTGCACGCTGCCTTGCGCCAAGGTGTCCAGGCCCGCGGGCAGGCCGTCGGGCTGCCACACGGCGATGGCGCCGGGCGGGGCTTCATCGGTGGGCTGGTCCAGCACGGCGACCGGGCTCAGCAGCCCGCATTGCCGCACGGCGCGGCGCATCACGCCGACGTCGCCGATCGCGACGCAGCGGCCACTGCCTTCGGACGCCAGGGCGCGGGCGACGATCTCCGGCCCGATGCCGGCCGGATCGCCCATGGTGACGGCCAGCAGGCCGGGGTTGCCTTGCGGGGTCTCGCTCATCAGCCGGGGTTGGGGATGTCGATGAAATGGTGCACGAGGCCGAAGCGCTCGGCCACGTGCGCGGCCAGCGCCGGCGCCCCGTAGCGCTCGGTGGCGTGGTGGCCGCAGGCGAGGAAGGCGACGCCGGTCTCGCGCGCGATGTGGGCCTGCGGCTCGGAGATCTCGCCGGTCAGGTAGGCATCGGCACCCGCGGCGATGGCCGATTCGAAGTAGCCCTGCGCGCCGCCGGTGCACCAGGCGATGCGCGACAGCGGCCGGCCATCGCCCGGCACCAGCACCGGCGTGCGGCCCAGGCGGTCGGCGACGGTGGCGGCGAGGCGCTCGACGTCTGCCAGTGCGCCCGCCGGCCCGATGAAGCCCAGCTGCTGTTCGCCGAAGCGGCCATCGGCCTGCAGCCCGAGCACCTGGCCCAGCTGCACGTTGTTGCCCCACTGCGCATGCGCGTCCAGCGGCAGGTGGTACGCGAACAGGTTGATGCCATGGCTGATGAGCCGCGCCACGCGTTCGCGCAGCCACCCGGTCAGCCGGCCGTCGTGGCCGCGCCAGAAGAGGCCGTGGTGGACCAGGATGGCGTCGGCGCCGCGCTCGATCGCCGCGTCGATCAGCGCCAGGCTGGCAGTGACCCCGCTGACCACCGTGCGCACCTCGGCCCGGCCCTCGACCTGCAGGCCGTTCGGCCCATAATCCCGGAACGTGTCGACGGCCAGCAGCGTGGCCAGGTAGACCTCCAATTCGCGCCGTTGCACCATACCGTCGGCCGCTCCTTTCTTCCCGTGCCTTGCCCCCGCCGATGCGACGACTCTGGCTGATTTTCTCGCAGGCCGCGACCGTGGCCTTGGCGGTGCTTTTCGTCGTCGGCACGCTGAAGCCGCAGTGGCTGCTGCGCGAAGGCCGGCCGCTGACCGACGTGGTGTCGCTGCGCACCGCCGCCCCGCCGGCCCCCGCCGTGCTGGAAGCCGCACCCGGCGCGGCCACGGTGTTCACGGGTTATCACACCGCAGCCCAGGCGGCGGCGCCGGCGGTCGTCAGCGTCACCGCCAGCAAGTCGGGCAAGCGCAACCCGAACGCGCAGGACCCGACCTTCCGCTTCTTCTTCCACGAGCGCGGCGCCGAGACGCAGGTCGGCATGGGCTCCGGCGTCATCGTCTCGCCCGAGGGCATCCTGCTGACCAACAACCACGTGATCGCCGGCGCCACCGAGATCGACGTGCGCCTGTCCGACGGCCGCGAGGCCCGTGCCGAGGTGGTGGGCACCGACCCCGAAACCGACCTGGCGGTGCTGCGCATCAGCATGGACCGGCTGCCGGCCATCACGCTGGGCCGGCTCGAGGCGGTGAAGGTGGGCGACGTGGTGCTGGCCATCGGCAACCCATTCAACGTCGGGCAGACGGTGACCTCGGGCATCGTCAGCGCGCTGGGCCGGCAGGGACTGGGGCTGTCCACGTTCGAGAACTTCGTGCAGACCGATGCCGCGATCAACCCCGGCAATTCCGGCGGCGCGCTGGTGGACGTGCGCGGCCACCTGGTGGGCATCAACACCGCCATCTTCTCCCGCTCGGGCGGCAGCATGGGCATCGGCTTCGCGATTCCGGTCGACGTGGCGCAACAGGTGATGGAAGGACTGCTGCGCGACGGCCAGGTCACCCGCGGCTGGATCGGCGTGGAGCCGCGCGACCTGACGCCCGAGTTCGCCGAGAACTTCAAGCTGCCGATCAAGGAAGGCGCGCTGATCACCGGCGTGCTGAACGACGGCCCCGCCAGCAAGGGCGGCATGCGCCCGGGCGACGTCGTGACCGCGGTGGCCGGCCGCCCGGTGGCCAACACCGCCGAGCTGCTGAACCGCGTGGCGGCGCTGAAGCCGGGCAGCGAAGCGGCCATCGACGTGCAGCGCGGCAGCCAGACGGTGCAGGTGACGCTCACCGTGGGCCAGCGGCCCCGGCAGCCCAGCACGAACCGGCGCTGAAGCGCGAAGAACGGCCCGCCTCGCAGGCGGGGTCTGTCAGTTCACGGGCGACAGGTGACGCGAGGCGCGCAGCCTCACGGCCCCATCAAGCGTCGGTGCCCGAAGAGCCCGCCTTGGCGGCCGCTTCCGGCTCCGGCGGCGCCTGCGTGTGCTTGACGAACAGCTTGGCCGACCAGATGCCCATCTCGTACAGCAGGCACATCGGCACCGCCAGCGCCAGTTGCGAGATGACGTCCGGCGGCGTCACCACCGCCGCGATGATGAAGGCGGCGACGTAGAAGTAGCCGCGGAAGGTCTTCAGCTGGTCGGTGGTGACCATGCCGATGCGCACCAGCACCACCACCGCCACCGGCACCTCGAAGGCGATGCCGAAGACCAGGAACAGCGTGAGCACGAAGCCGAAGTACTGCTCGATGTCCGGCGCCGCGGTGATGGTGGACGGAGCGAAGGCCTGGATGAACTTCGACATGCCCGGAATCACGATGAAGTAGCAGAACGCCACCCCGACGATGAAGAGCACCGTGCTGCTGATCACCAGCGGCAGCACCAGGCGCTTCTCGTGCGAATAGAGCCCCGGCGCCACGAAGGCCCACACCTGGTACAGCACCACCGGCAGCGCCAGCAGGAAGGCGGCCATGCCGGTGATCTTCAGCGGCACCAGGATCGGCGAGATGACGTTGGTGGCGATCAGCGTGGCGCCGCGCGGCAGGTGCGCCACCATGGGCGCGGCCAGCAGGTCGTAGAGGTGGGACGGCCCCGGAAAGAAGCACAGCACCGCGAACGCGGCGATGACGGCCAAGAGCGCCCGGACCAGCCGGTCGCGCAGTTCGATCAGGTGCGAGACGAAAGGCTGTTCGGTGCCTTCCAGCTCGTCGCGGGGCTCTGTCATTCGTTCCCTCTTCGGCCCGCGCGGCGCGCCGGGCCCTTCACTTCAGCGCCGGCGGCCGGAAGCGCGCCACGCGCGCCGCGCCGGACTGCGCATGCCGGCGCACGCCGGCGCGTTCCTTGTACCAGCGCGGCGTGGCGCTGCGCTTCAGGCGCCATTTCTTGTTGGGCCGCTTGTACTGCGGCATGGGCGGCTCGTAGGTGGCGCCCAGGGGGTCGTAGCTGCTGCTGCCGCTGATGGACTGCTGCAGGTCGCTGGCCGCCTCGGAGAAGGCCGCCGTGGCCGCGTTCATCTCGCGCGAGACGGTGCTTTCGACGTCGCGCGCGGCGGATTCGAACTGCGACTTCATCTTCTGCAGTTCTTCCAGTTCGATCGAGCGGTTGACCTCGGCCTTCACGTCGGCCACGTAGCGGCGCGCCTTGCCCAGCATGTGGCCGACGGTGCGCGCCACGCGCGGCAGCTTCTCCGGCCCGATGACGATCAGCGCCACCGCGCCGATCAGGGCCAGCTTGTCGAATCCGAAGTCGAGCATCGGCGGATCAGGCTCTCAGGAACGCGCGACGGATCGCCGGGGCGTGATCAGGACTTCTGCTTGGCTTCGACGTCGACGGTGTTGGGGTCGCCGGCCTTGTTGGCGGTGACCTGCTGGGCCGGGGCGCCGGGCGCCGCGTCGGCGGACGAGGTGCCATCGCGCACGCCGTCCTTGAAACCCTTGACCGCAGCGCCGAGGTCGGAGCCCACGTTCTTCAGCTTCTTGGTGCCGAAGATCAGCAACACGACGGCCAGCACGATGAGCCAGTGCCAGATGCTGAAAGATCCCATGACGAACTCCTCAAGACGGAATGGATGATTCTAGGTGACCCGGTTTGCCCGCCGCGGTTCGCCCGA
>CBIHPZ010000019.1:0-16019 GCA_966211865.1 uncultured Aquabacterium sp. | reverse complement strand
ACACGTCCTTGAACTGGTTCATCCCGGCGTTGGTGAACAGCAGCGTCGGGTCGTCACCCGGCACCACCGGAGACGAGGCCACGACCGTGTGGCCCTTGGACTCGAAGAATTTCAGGAAGGTGGAGCGGATGTCGGCGGCTTTCATAGGGCGCAAATTCTATCGGGCGGGGCATACCGCCCCGGGCGGAGACAAATACCGCGTGGGTCGCGGGGGCGACAGGGCAAGCCGCTAGAGTGTTCCGCAAACCGGAGAACCCGCATGGACACGACCACCACTTCCCCCCTGGCGGCACTGAAGGACCCGAGCCTCTTGAAGACCGACGCGCTGATCGGCGGCGATTGGGTGGGCGGCAACAGCCGCTTCGACGTGACCGACCCCGCCACCGGCCAGAAGCTGGCCGACGTGCCGAACCTGGGCCCGGTGGACTGCCACAACGCGCTGGTCGCCGCCGAGCGCGCCTGGGCGCCCTGGCGCACCAAGACCGCGAAGGAGCGCGCCGGCATCCTGATGAAGTGGTTCGCGCTGCTGAACCAGCATGCCGACGACCTGGCCCGCATCATGACCGCCGAGCAGGGCAAGCCGCTGGCCGAGGCCAAGGGCGAAGTGGTCTACGGCGCCAGCTTCATCGAATGGTTCGCCGAGGAAGCCCGCCGCGTCTACGGCCAGACCATCCCGAGCAACGACAACGGCAAGCGCTTCCTGGTCATCAAGCAGCCCATCGGCGTGTGCGCCGCCATCACGCCGTGGAACTTCCCCATCGCGATGATCACGCGCAAGGTGGCGCCAGCGCTGGCGGCGGGCTGCCCGGTGGTCATCAAGCCGGCCGAGCAGACGCCCCTGTCGGCGCTGGCGGTGGCCGAGCTGGCGCAGCGCGCCGGCATGCCGGCCGGGGTGCTGAACGTGCTGACCGCCGACAGCGAGCAGTCGATCGAGATCGGCAAGGTGCTGTGCTCCAGCGACGTGGTGCGCCACCTGTCCTTCACCGGCAGCACCGAGGTTGGCCGCATCCTGATGCGGCAGTGCGCATCGACCATCAAGAAGCTGTCGCTCGAGCTCGGCGGCAATGCGCCCTTCATCGTCTTCGACGACGCCGACCTCGAGTCCGCCGTCGAGGGCGCGATGGCCAGCAAGTACCGCAATGCCGGCCAGACCTGCGTCTGCGCCAACCGGCTCTACGCGCAGGCGGGCATCTACGACGCCTTCGTCGAGAAGCTGGCGGCCAAGGCCCAGGGCTTGAAGGTGGGCAACGGCTTCGAGGCCGGCGTCACCACCGGGCCGCTGATCGACGACAACGCCATGGCCAAGGTCGAGGCCCACGTGGCCGACGCCGTCGCCAAGGGCGCACGCGTGATCACCGGCGGCCACAAGCTCGGTGACCGCTTCTACACGCCCACGGTGCTGGCCGACGTCAGCTCGGACATGATCTGCACCAAGGAGGAGACCTTCGGCCCGGTGGCGCCGGTGGTGCGCTTCGAGACCGAGGACGAGGCCATCGCGCTGGCCAACGCGACCGAGTTCGGCCTCGCCAGCTACTTCTACAGCCGCGACGTGGGACGCATCTTCCGCGTCGGCGAGGCGCTGGAGTACGGCATGGTGGGCATCAACACCGGACTGATCTCGACGGCCGAGGTGCCCTTCGGCGGCGTCAAGCAATCGGGCCTGGGCCGCGAAGGCGGCGCGCAAGGCATCGAGGACTACGTGGAGGTGAAGTACCTCTGCCTGGGCGACATCCAGAAGTAACGCCTGAAGGACGCGGCTCCGCGTGGGCCGCCCGTGGGATGCAGAAGGACGGGGCGACGGCGGCCGAGGGCTCGGCCGTGGCGGACTCAGCCCTCGTCGTTGGCGGCGGGGTGGTCGCGCCGCTCGGCCCGCAGTCCTTGCACGGAAGCGCCGACCGGCGCTGCGCCCGCGGCATGGGCCAGTGCGCGCCGCAGCAGGCCGTCGGCATCCTTGCCATGCGCCGGGTACTGGCCGACGCCCACACTGATGCCCAGCGTCAGTTCCTGTCCCGCCACGCTGAAAGGCCGCCGCAGCGACGCGGCCAGCTTGGCCGCCACCCCATCGGCCGCGGCCTGGTCGTCGATCCACGCGAGCAGCACGGCAAAGCAATCGGCCCCCACGGAGGCCACCACGTCGCTCGCGCGCAGGCCCGACCGCAGGCGCACGGCGGCCTTGCGGCGCAGCACGTTGGACGCTTCGCTGCCGAGCCGCGCCTCGGTGCTGGCCAGGCCTTCCAGCCGCACCGCCAGCACCGCCATCGCCGCGGGTTCGCGCTCACGCAGGGCCAGCAGGTGGGTCATGTGCTCCATCAGCTGGGCGTGGTTGGGCAGGCCGGTGGCCAGGTCGGTGGCGTAGGCCTTGCGCGCGGCGCGCTCCACGCGCTTGCGCTCCACGGCCAGGCGCAGCGCCCGCCCCAGGTCCTGGGGCTCGGCGCGGGCGCGCGGCAGCACGTCCTGCACGCCCAGGTGGATCAACCGCAGCGCGTCGGCGATGCCGGGCTCGTCAGGGACCAGCACGATCACTGCCGCATCCAGCACGGCGCGCGAGAGGCCGGGCCAGGCCGCCAGGGAAGCCAAGGTCTGGTCCGCCTGCAATGCGATGACGACCGCGTCGCAGGCCCGCTCCCCCAGCGCCTCACCCAAGGCAGCGAGTGAGGCCACGACGTGCGGCACGAAGTCGCCATGCGCCGAGGCGGCGCAGTCCGGCACATGGCCAACTTGTATCAACTGGATCGGATCGTTCATGGGCCGCGCCATGATGCCCCACCGCCCGCCCTGGCGTCACGCAGGAAATCAACCGTCTCTTGCGGGTTAGCCCGGAGCGGGGAACTCCCCTGGAACCGGTCATTCCCGGCGTGGGCACCGCTTCGTAGACTGGCGCCCACCGCGGCGGACCAACGAACCACCGCCGACGGGTTCGCCGCCATCCACGCGGCATCACACAGGGAATCTCAGCTTCATGAAGTCGATCTCTTCCGTGTCCAGCGTCCGCCGTCTTGCGCTGGCCGTTGCGGCCGCAGCCGCCCTTTCCCCGCTGGCGGCGCAGGCCCAGGCCAGCGCCGACAACACCACCCGCGTCATCGTCGCTTTCAAGCCCGGCGCCGCCAGTGCAGGCCGGGCCGCCATCGCGGCGGCGCGCGGCAACGTCAAGCTCCAGATCCACGGCCTGGACGCGGTGGCGATCGAGGTGCCGACGCAGGCCCTGGCCGGCCTGTCCCGCAACCCGAACATCGACTACATCGAGCAGGACGAGAAGCGCTACCCCCTGGGCGGCGCCACCCCCACCACGGGCACGCCCTACGCCAGCGGGCAGCTCATGCCCTATGGCATCCAGATGGTCCAGGCCGACCAGCTGACGACGGCGAACGCGGCCAGCCGTACCGTCTGCATCATCGATTCGGGCTTCGACGGCGCGCACGAAGACCTGCCGCACGGCGTCAACGTCAGCGGCACCGACGACGTGGGCACCGGCCACTGGTACACCGACGAGAACCACCACGGCACGCACGTGGCCGGCACCATCGCCGCGCTGAACAACGCCGGCAAGGGCGTGGTCGGCGTCGTCTCCAACGGCACGCTGAACCTGCACATCATCAAGGTCTTCGGTGCCGACGGCTGGGCGTATTCCTCCACCTTGGCCAGCGCGGCCAACAAATGCCGCGACGCCGGCGCGAACGTCATCAGCATGTCGCTCGGCGGTGCGCGTTCGAACCGCACGGAGGAACGCACCTTCGACACCCTGCTGGCCAACAACATCCTGTCGATCGCCGCCGCGGGCAACGACGGCAACAACCGCGTCTCCTACCCCGCCGGCTACGCCAGCGTGGTGTCGGTCGCCGCCGTCGACGAGAACAAGCAGCAGGCCTCGTTCTCCCAGTACAACAAGGACGTGGAGATCGCGGCACCGGGCGTCAACGTGCTGTCCACGGTGCCGATGGGCACCGGCAGCGCATCGACGCTGAGCGTCGGCAGCACCACCTATGCGCCCGGCGGCATGGAGGGCTCGCCGCGCACCAGCGCCAGCGGCCCGCTGGCCGACTTCGGCCTGGGTGGCACCGCCAGCCCCGGCAGCATGGCCGGCAAGGTGTGCCTGATCCAGCGCGGCACCTACGAGTTCGGCGTCAAGGTCAAGAACTGCGAAGACAGCGGCGGCATCGGCGCGGTCATCTACAACAACGCTGCCGGCGGCTTCGGCGGCACCACCGGCACCACGGTGACGACCATCCCGTCGGTCACCGCGTCCGACGCCGAAGGCGCCGCGATGAAGCAGCAGCTCGGCCAGACCGCGACGCTCAGCGTCACCCCGTCCAACTACGCCTTCTTCGACGGCACCTCGATGGCCACGCCCCACGTCTCGGCCGTGGCCGCGCTGGTGTGGTCGCTGAAGCCCGGCTGCACGGCAGCGCAGCTGCGCACGTCGCTGAACCTCAGCGCCGAAGACCTCGGCACCCCGGGCCGCGACACCAAGTACGGCTATGGCCTGGTGCGCGCCAAGGCCGCGGTGGACCGCATCAGCAGCGCCGGCTGCGGCAAGTGATTCGCGTGATGGGGGCGGCGCATCCGGCGCCGCAGCGCGGCTAGAATCCGCGCCTGCTGCGGGTGTAGTTCAATGGTAGAACGGCAGCTTCCCAAGCTTCATACGAGGGTTCGATTCCCTTCACCCGCTCCAAATGCCCAAGGGCCCCATCCGGGGCCCTTTTCCTTTTCCGTTTTCCTTTGGGGCGCCCCGCGCGTCAGCCGTTGCGCGCGATCCATTCGATCAGCGCATCCAGCGTCGGCGTGGCCCGTTGGGCCTCAGGGTGGTTGACCAGCGCGGCCACCGCGTAGGTGCGGCCGCTGGTGGCGCGCACGTAGCCGGCCAGCGCCCGGGTGTCCAGCAGCGTGCCGGTCTTGAGGAAGGCCGAACCGGTGGCCTTGCCGGTCGTCATGCGGTGGGCCAAGGTGCCGTCCACCCCGGCGATGGGCAGCGAGTCGATGAAGGCCTGCGCCTGGTTCGACACCCAGGCGCGCTGCAGCAGCTGCACCATCGCCCGCGGCTTGCCGCGCTCGCCCCGCGAGAGGCCCGAACCGTTCTCCAGTGCGATGTCGCCCGGAGCCAAACCCTGGCGCTGCAGCCAGTCGTCGACCCGCTTGCGGGCCTCGGCCATGGTCGCTGCCCGCAGCGGAAAGCCGCGCACCAGCGACAGCATCAGGTTGCGCGCGCCCAGGTTGTCGCTGCGCTTGTTGATCTCGCGGATCACCTGCGGCAGCGGCTCCGACAAGTGCACCGAGTACGGCATCACCGGCTCGCCGTCGGGCCCGACAGGCAGGAGCGATTCGCGGTCGGGCTGGCGCTTGTCGATCACGCGGCCCTTGAGCTTGCCGCCCGCCTGCTGCCACAGCCCTTCGACCGCACGCACGGTGTATTCGTCATGCGACAGCGGCGCCAGCGACAGGTCGCGCACGCCGCAACCCGCGGCCCAGCGCCCACGCACCGCCAGGCCAGGCCCCCCATCAGGCGCCGACGCGGGCTGCGCCCAGACCGCGCAACCGGCCTCGGCGCTCAGCTCGTTGATCACCTTGAGGCCGGCGAGCGGCGGCGTCAGCTGCACCCGCGGCTTGCCGCGCGTCGCCGCCTGCACGCTCACCTGCAGCACGCCCTCGTCCAGGGTGAAGGCATCGGGACGCGCGTGGTGCGGCCGGTCGGCCGCGGGTGGCGGTGTGTTCGTGTGGTCGGCCTCGTGCAGCCGGAAAGCGAAGCGGTCCAACACCACGTTGCCCCAGACCTCGCGCAGGCCTTCGCGCTGCAGCTTCTGGAACCAGCCCAGCAGGTCGGGTGAGCTCAGGCGCGAATCGCCGCCGCCGACGATCAGCAGGTCGCCCAGCAGCCGCCCCTCGACCACCGGGCCGTTGACGAAGGCGTAGGTGCGCCAGCGGTAGTTCGCCCCCAGCAGGTCCAGCGCGGCCAGCGCCGTCACCACCTTGGCCGTGGAGGCCAGCTGATAGGGATGCTCGGCGTTCAGCGACGCCAACGGCCGGCCGCGGCCCGACACCTCCTGCACCTGCACGCCAAAGCTGGTGGCCGGCAGCCCGGCCGCGGCGATCACCGGGCGCAGCGCCGCGGGAAGGCCGCTCCAGTCGACCGGCGCCGGACGGCTGGCTGCGAGGCGTGGCGCCTCGGCGATCGCCGGCCGTGCGCGCAGGCCCGAACCACCCACCGCGGCCGCCGCCGCGGGCAGCCAGCAACCCAGCACGCCGCCCGCCGCCGCGCCCAGCCAGCGCCGGCGCGGCAGCGCGCAGGCGGGGTCAGCACCGGGGCTTGCGGCAGAATCTTCCACCGCCCAAGACTAGGCGGACGGCAGCGCGGCGTTCAATGGAACAAAGCCACCTCACCTCCCCAGTTCCGTTGAAGATGCACGACGAATCCCTTCCGGCCGCGCCCGAGTCGCCGCCGCCGGCCACGCCAGACACCCCGCCCCGCCGCCCCATCCGCAGCTTCGTGCTGCGCGCCGGCCGCATGGGCACCGGCCAGCAGCGCGCGCTGCAGGAACTTGGCCCCCGCTTCGTCCTGCCTTTCCAGCACGCGCCGCTCGACCCCGCCGCCGTGTTCGGCCGCCAGGCGCCGCTGGTGCTGGAGATCGGCTTCGGCATGGGCGACGCCACGGCGCAGATTGCCGCCGCACGGCCCGACGTGGACTTCATCGGCGTGGAGGTGCACGAGCCCGGCGTGGGCGCGCTGCTGAAGCACATCGGGGAACGCGGTCTGTCCAACCTGCGCATCGTGCAGCACGACGCGGTGGAGGTGCTGCAGCAGATGATCCGCCCGGCCTCGCTGGACGGCGTGCACATCTTCTTCCCGGACCCCTGGCACAAGAAGCGGCACCACAAGCGCCGGCTGATCCAGCCGCCGCTGGTGCAGCTGCTGGCCTCGCGCCTGAAGCCGGGCGGCCGCCTGCACTGCGCGACCGACTGGGAAGAGTACGCGCAGCAGATGCTGGAAGTGCTGGGCGGCAGCGCGTTGCTGCAGAACACGGCGGACGCCTATGCGCCCCGCCCCGATTACCGCCCGCTGACCAAGTTCGAGGCCCGCGGCCAGCGCCTGGGGCACGGCGTGTGGGACCTGGTGTTCACGCGCCGCGCGTGAATCGGACGGGGCTCAATCGGCCCAGACCACCCACCCGGTGTAGTAGGTCAGCAGCACGATCACGCCGAACGCGATGCGATACCACGCGAAGACGGTGAAGGTGTGCGTGGCGATGTAGCGCAGCAGCCAGCGCACGCAGATCCACGCAAAGATGAACGAGAAGACGAGCCCGACCAGGAACATCGGCCCGTCCGCCATCGACAGGTGGTGGCGTTCCTTGTACAGGCTGTAGGCGCCGGCGCCGATCAAGGTCGGTATGGCCAGGAAGAAGCTGAAATCGGTGGCCGCCTTGCGCGACAGGCCCAGCAGCATGCCGCCGATGATGGTGGCGCCGGAGCGGCTGGTGCCGGGGATCATGCCCAGGCACTGCACCAGGCCCACCTTCAGCGCGTCCAGCCCGGACAGGTCGTCCACCGTCTGCACCCGCACCGCGGACACCGGGCGCCGTTCGGCCCACAGGATGATCAGCCCGCCGACGATGAACGAGGCCGCCACCACCGGACCGGTGAACAGGTGCGCCTTGATGGCCTTGTAGGCCAGCACGCCGAGCAGCGCGGCGGGCAGGAAGCCCACCACCACGTTCAACACGAAGCGCCGGGCCGCGGCGCTGGTGGTGGCCTGCAGCGCCGCGTCGCGCAGCCGCTGCCAGTAGACGATGACCACCGCGAGGATCGCGCCGGTCTGGATGGCGATGTCGAAGACCTTGCTCTTCTCGTCGGTCAGGCCGAGCAGCGAGCCGGTCAGAATCAAGTGGCCGGTCGATGAGATGGGCAGGAACTCGGTCAAGCCCTCCACCATGCCCATGATCGCGGCCTTCAGCAGCAGCACGAAGTCCAAAGTGCCGTCCCGTTCTGGTCAAAGGCGCGGATCATAGCGACGCCGCGGGGGACGCCCGTGTGCACCCGCACCGGCGAAAGAACGCAATGGCCTTGCGCCTGCGCAAGGCTCGGGCAGCCGTCGATTGACCCGACCCGGCGCGCCACTTATATTACTGACCAGTCAGTCAGTAACTCATGTCGCTCACCGAACTCCCCCTCCGCCGCCGCCGCAAGGAAGCGCGCCCGCAGGAACTGCTGGACGCCGCGCTGGAGCTCTTCGTCGAGAAGGGCTTTGCCGCGGCGCGGGCCGAGGAAGTGGCGACGCGGGCCGGCGTCTCGAAGGGCACGCTGTACCTGTACTACCCCAGCAAGGAAGACCTGCTGAAGGCGGTGATCAAGAAGAACCTGTCGGAGCGCCTGGCCGCCGGCGCCGCGCAGGCCGCCGACTTCAGTGGCAGCGCAACGGACCTGATCCGCAGCCTGCTCGTCGACTGGTGGACCCAGATCTACGACGACCCCGCGTCCGCCGTCTTCAAGCTGGTCATCACCGAGGCCCGCACCTTCCCCGAGATCGCCGAGTTCTATGCGCGCGAGGTCGTGATGCCGGCGCACGATCTGATGACGCGCATCATCCAGCGCGGCATCGACCAGGGTGAGTTCCGCGCGGTGGACGCCACCGTCGTCATGCACTCGCTGATCCTGCCGCTGATCATGGTCTGCGTGCACAAGCACTCCATCGGCGCCTGCAGCCAGACGCCGGCGCTGTTCGAGGGCCCTGCTTTCATTCGCCAGCACATCGACCTGGTGCTGGCCGGCATGGCCGCGGGCACGCCACCGACCGCCGCGCCAGCCCCGGCCGCGGCATAGCGCCGAAATAGAATTCGCGCTTTGCCAGCTTCCAGGACACCCGCGCCATGAACGTCGAACAGGCCCGCTTCAACATGATCGAACAGCAGATCCGGCCCTGGGATGTGCTGGATGCCGGCGTGCTCTCGCTGCTGGCGATGATGCGGCGCGAGGACTTCGTGCCCGCCGAGCACAAGGCCCTGGCCTTCGTCGACGCCGAGGTGCCGCTGCCAGGCGGGCAGTGCATGCTGTCGCCGAAGGTGGAGGCCCGCCTGCTGCAGGAAGCCCAGGTGCAGCGCCACGAGCGCGTGCTGGAAATCGGCACCGGCTCGGGCTTCATGGCGGCGCTGCTGTCGCACCGCGCGCAGTCGGTCACCTCGCTGGAAATCCGGCCCGAGCTCGTGCAGATGGCGCGAGACAACCTGCGCCGCGCGGGCGTTCATAACGTCGATGTGCGTGAGGCCGATGGCGCCCTGGGCCTGCCCGGCGAAGCGCCGTTCGACGTCATCGTGCTCTCCGGCTCGGTGGCCCTGGTGCCCCAGGACCTGCTGAACCAGCTGCGCACGGGTGGCCGCCTGATCGGCATCGTCGGCAGCGAGCCGGTGATGCGCGCCGTGCGCATCACCCGCAGCAGCGATACCGCCTTCCAGACCGTCGAGCTGTTCGACACCGTGGCGCCGCGCCTGCAGGGCTTCGAGGCGCCGACCCGATTCACCTTCTGACCCGACCGATGGCATGCCGGCTTTCGCAGCCTGTCCGCGGTTTGGGCCTTGAACACGCCTGCCAACTGCAGCGCGTCGCATCCCGGTTGGCGCCGACCCGGCGCACACCGTAAAACCCCGCCCGCCAACGACAACGCTTCGAGGACCTGTTCCATGCCCAGCCAGACCCCGCGCCCACCGACCCCGCGCCTGCGACCCGTGCTGCTGGCGCTCGGCCTGATGGCAGCGGCGGCGTCCGCACAGGCGCAGAGCCTGAAGGAGCTGTACGACGCGGCGCGGGCGTATGACGCGACCTACCTGGCCTCGCGCGCGTCGGCGGAGTCGGCGCAGTACCGGCTGGCGCAGTCCTATGCGCTGCGCCGTCCGCAGGTGAGCCTGAACGCCACCGCAGGCCACAGCGAGACCGATCCGGTCGTCGGCTCGACCACGCTGGGCGGCAATACCCAGCAGGCCGCCGTGCGGGCCCGGCAGCCGCTGTTCAACCGCGCCAACGGCGTGACGATCGACCAGGCGGAGCGCCAGTTCGAGATCTCCAAGGCCGACCTGGAGACCGCCGAGCAGGACCTGATCATCAAGGTCTCGCAAGCCTACTTCGACGTGCTGGCCGCGCAGGACACCCTGGCCACCGCGCGCGCCAACCGCACCGCCATCAGCGAGCAGCTGGCCTCCGCCAAACGCAACTTCGAGGTCGGCACCTCCACCATCACCGACACGCGCGAGGCGCAGGCCCGCTTCGACATCGCGACCTCGCAGGAGCTGGCGGCCGAGAACGACCTGCGCACCAAGCGCGTCGCGCTGGACCAGCTGGTCGGCCGCAACAACGTGCAGCCCAAGCCGCTGGCTGTGCCGGTGGGGCTGCTGCCGGTGGGCACGCCGGACCCGGAGGAGTGGATCACGCGGGCCGATGGTTCGCACCCGGCCATCCGCCGCGCACGCCTGGGCTACGACATCGCCAAGCTGGAAACCGAGAAGGCGCGTGCGGGCCACCTGCCCACCGTCGACCTGACCGGTTCGGTGGGCAGCACGCGCAACACGGGCCGCTTGGTCACGGCCAACGGTGGCCGTCCGGGCACCGCGAGCACGGCGTCGATCGGGGTCGAACTGAACTACACGCTCTACGCCGGCGAATCGATCCAGAACCGCGTGCGCGAAACGCTGGTGCTGGAAGAGAAGGCCCGCAACGACCTGGAAACCGCGCGCCGGAGCGTGGCGCAGGCCACCCGCCAGGCCTACTTCAGCACCCAGTCGCTGCAGGCCCAGGCCAAGGCGCTGGAAGCGGCCGAGGCGTCCAGCAAGCTGGCCCTTGAAGCCACGCAGCTGGGCTACCGCGTCGGCGTGCGCGTGAACCTGGACGTGCTGAACGCGCAGACCCAGCTCTTCTCGGCGCAGCGCGACCTGTCGAAGGCGCGCTACGACGCCATCATGACCAGCCTGCGCCTGCGCCAGGCCGCCGGCCAACTGCAGGAGCAGGACGTGCAGGCCGTGGACGCGCTCCTGGCCCGCTGAGCGGACAGAACCGAACAGCGGCCTCGCCACGCGACCCTGCCCCTGCGCCTGCCTGCAGCGCGCGGACCTTTGTGTCCGTCTTTCGGGCGCTGCCCCTGGTGTCGTGTTCCGGCCCCACACGGACCTTCGGGTCCGTTTTCATTTCTTTGCGCGGCACGTGCACCGCGCCAACAGCGTGGGGGAATACTGGCGGGCAACTCCCTGCTGGCCGCCGCCATGTCCGTCCCGATGCCCGCGCTCGCCGCCCACCGCTTCGGCCTCGGTGAGGCCGACTTGGGCGCGGTCGGCACCGACGCCATCGCCTGGCTGCGGGCGCAGATCGGCCCGGCGGACGTGCAGCAGCCCGTCGCCGATGGCCGCAGCCCGGCTGACGCGCTGGCCGACACCACCACCGGCCTGCGCCTGCAGGCCGCCGCGCGCGGCCAGCGCGCCGAAAGCGACGAACAGGCCCTGCGTGCCAGCGTCCGGGCCGACCAGCGCGCCCGCCTCGCCACCGCCGCCACCACCACGCGGCCGTTCGCCGAACGGCTGGCGATGTTCTGGACCAACCACTTCACCGTGTCGCTGGGCAAGGGCTCGGTGCGTGGCATCGTCGGCGCCTTCGAGCGCGAGGCGATCCGTCCCCACATCGCCGGCCGCTTCGTCGACCTGCTGCGCGCCAGCACCATGCACCCGGCGATGCTGCGCTACCTGGACAACCACCTGTCCGCCGGGCCGGACTCGCGCGTGGTGCAGCGCCTGGCGCGCCGTGCCCAGGCCGCCGCGCGCGAAGACGCCGCTTCAGACGCCGCACGCCCTCCGCGCGTGACCGGCCTGAACGAGAACCTGGCGCGCGAACTGCTGGAACTGCACACGCTGGGCGCCGCCCACGCCGCCGGCGGCCACGGCCCCTGGGGCGGCTACACGCAGGCCGACGTCACCGCGCTGGCCGCGGTGCTGACCGGCTGGCGCGGGGCCGGCCATCCCGGCGCGAATGCCGCCGGCTTCCAGGCCGACTGGCACCAGCCCGGCCGCCACACCGTGCTCGGCCACAGCCTGGACAGCGGGCCGCAGGGGCTGGAAGAGGCGCTGCAGATGCTGGCGCGCCACCCGTCCACCGCGCGCTTCATCGGCACCAAGCTCGCGCGCCACTTCGTCGCCGACGATCCGCCGCTCGCACTGGTCGACCGCCTGGCACGCGCGTTCAGGGACAGCGACGGCGACCTGCCACGCGTCTATGACGCGTTATTGGCCGCACCCGAGGCCTGGCAACCGCAGCCCGCCAAGCTGAAGACCCCCGAGGAATTCGTGGTGTCCGCCGCCCGCCTGCTGCGCCTGGGGCGTGGCCTGGTGCAGCGCGCGCCCGACGCCGGCCTGGGCACGCTGGGGCAGCGGCTGCATGCCGCGCCCTCGCCCGCCGGCTGGCCGGACCGGGCCGAGGAATGGCTGGGCCCGGAGGCACTGTGGCAGCGCGTCGAGTGGGCCAGCCGCGTGGCCGATCGCCTGGGCACGCAGGTGGATGCCCGCGCGCTGGCGCAGTCCAGCCTGGGGCCGCTGCTGGGCACGGCCACCCGCCAGCAGATCGAGCGCGCCGCCGACGCGCCACAGGCGCTGGCGCTGCTGCTGATGGCGCCCGAGTTCCAGCGCCGTTGATGCACGAGGTGAACCGCATGCGCCGCACCACCCACCACGCCGCCGACGAAACGGTTTCCAACGGCAGCCACGAGGGCCTGACCCGCCGGCGCCTGCTGCAGGCCGCCGCCACGTCGCTGGCCGCGCCGGTTTCGCTGTGCCTGGCGGGCGCGGCCGGCAATGCGGCGCCGCGCCTGGCGCTGGTGATCCTGCGCGGCGGCATGGACGGCCTGTCCGCCGTGCCGGTGCCGGGTGACCCCGCCTTCACGGCGGCCCGCGGCGCCCTGGCCGAGTTCAGCGCGCCGGTCCTCGCGCTGGACGGCCCCTTCGCGCTGCACCCGGCGCTGGCGCGGCTGCATGCGCTCTATCAGTCTAAGAACGCGGCCATCGTGCACGCCACGGGCCTGCCCTACAAGGAGCGCTCGCACTTCGAGGCACAGCAGCTGATGGAATCCGGTGGCGAGCGGCCGTATGACCTGGCGACCGGCTGGCTCGGCCGCGCGCTGGCCGGCACGCAGGGCAAGGGCCTGGCACTGCAGGCCGCCGTGCCGCTCATCTTGCGCGGCAGCGCCGACGTCGACAGCTGGGCGCCCTCTGCCCTGCCCGCCCCCTCCCCCGACCTGCTGCAGCGGCTGGAACGCCTGTACGAGCACGACCCGGCGCTGGGTCAGGCCCTGCGGCGGGCCCGCGGGCTGCGGACGGACGATGCCGGCGCGGTGGCGATGGCCGGCATGGCATCGCCCGCCGGCATGGCACCGATGGGCGCCACCGCGCCGGCCACGCCGCTGGCCGCGCAACTCGCCCGCCGCGCCGCCGAGTTCCTGGCGCTGCCCGCCGGCCCGCAGGCCGCGGTGCTGGAAATGGGCGGCTGGGACACGCACGCCAACCAGGCCGCGCCGCAGGGCGCGCTGTCGACCAACCTGCGCCGCCTCGACGAGGCGCTGGGCGCGCTGTGCGAAGGCCTGCAGTCAGCGCCCGGCCTGTGGGACCGCAGCGTCGTGGTGGTGATGACCGAGTTTGGTCGCGAGGTGGCCATCAACGGCACGCAGGGCACCGACCATGGCAGCGGGGGCGCAGCCTTCGTGCTGGGTGGCCGCGTGCGCGGCGGCCGGGTGCTGGCGGACTGGCCCGGACTGGCGCCGCAGCAGCGCTTCGAAGGCCGCGACCTGCGCATCACCACCGACCTGCGCAGCGTCTGGAAGACGGTGCTCGCGCGCCACCTGAGGGTGGCCGACGCGGCGATCGGCCGTGACGTCTTGCCAGGCAGCGCAGCATTGCCCCTGCTGCCCATCTTCGACGCCTGAAGTCGCGGAAACGGCCACGGCGCGAACAGGGCGTGGCAGCGCAGCTGCGTCGCGCCGCCTTCAGCCCTTGCGCTGCAGCGCCAGCACGCGCTGCGCCATCATCTGCGCCGCGCCGCGGTGCGAGGCGGCGAAGTCCAGTGCCCGCTGCACCCACTGGTTGCGCTGCGGATCACGGGCCAGCCGCAGCGCGGCCTGAACGCCGGCCGCCAGGTCAGGCACCCGCACCGAGGCCCGCGCGGACAGAGACAACTCGGCCGCGTGCTGGAAGTTGAAGGTGTGCGGCCCCATCACCAGCGGGCAGCCGCAGGCCGCCGCCTCGATCAGGTTCTGCCCGCCCAGCTCGGCAAAGCTGCCGCCCAGCAGGGCCACGTCGGCGGTGGCGTAGTACAGCGGCATCTCGCCCAGGGTGTCTCCCAGCCACACGTCGGCCTGCAGCGCCGCGGGCGGCGGCGTGTCCACCCAGCTGCGGCGGCGCGCCAGGCTCAGGCCGCTGGCTTCCACCATCGCCGCCACCTCGTCGAAGCGCTGCGGGTGCCGCGGCACGATGACGAGCAAAGGACGCGGCAACGGCAGCGCGCGCCACATCTCCAGCAGCGGCTGGTCCTCGCCTTCGCGGAACACCGCGGCCAGCACCACCGGGCGCGACATCAGCTCGCGCCACTGCAGCCCGCGCGCCAGCAGCTTGGGCGACGGCGTCATGTCGTACTTCAGGTTGCCGCCCACCATCACCTGCGGTGCGCCGGCCTCGCGCAGGCGGCCGCCATCGTCCACCGTCTGCGCCAGCACCAGGGTCAGGCGGCGCGCGGCCGGGTGCATCAAGGCGCGCAGCCGCCGGCCGCGGCGCGCGCTGCGCTCGGACAGGCGGGCATTGGCCAGCACCATCGGCACGCCCAGGCGCTCGGTCTCGCGCATCAGGCTGGGCCAGACCTCGGTCTCCATCAACACGCCGATGCTGGGCTGGAAGTGGCGCAGGAAGCGCTGCGCCGCGCCGGGCAGGTCGTAGGGCAGCCAGGCCTGCTGGTCGCCTTCGCGCATCAGCGCCTTGCCGGCCTGGCGGCCGGTGGCGGTGCCGTGCGTCAGCAAGAGGCGCAGGCCGGGGTGCTGCTGGCGCAGCGCCTCGATCAGGGGAATCGCCGCGCGGGTCTCGCCGAGTGAGACGGCGTGCAGCCACAGGGCACCGGGCTGCGCCGGGCTGCGGTACCAGCCCAGGCGTTCGTTCCAGCGCCGGCGGTACAGCGGCTCGCGCGCACCACGCCGCCACAGCCGCCACAGGTACAGCGGCAGCGCCAGCCACAGCAGCCCCGCGTACAGCAGGCGCGCCAGCCGGTGGACCAGTCGCGCCACGCTGATGGGCCCGATGGCGGCGAGGCTTGGACTCAATGCGCCGCCGCCATGATCTGCGCGTCGGGCTTCACGGCGCGCAGTGCGGCCATGAAGTCGCGCTCGATGCGGTGCAGGGCCTCTTCCGTGTGGCCCTCGAAGCGCAGCACCAGCACCGGCGTGGTGTTGGATGCGCGCACCAGGCCGAAGCCGTCGGGGTAGTCGGCGCGCAGGCCGTCGATGGTGTGGATCTCCGCGCCGGGGAAGTCGGCCTTCTCCTTCAGCGCCTCGACCACCTGGGCCGGCTCGCCCTCGGCGCACTGCACGTTGAGCTCGGGCGTGTTGAAGGCCGTGGGCAGCGCGTTCAGCACGGCGCTGGGGTCGTCGCTGCGCGACAGGATCTCGAGCATGCGCGCGGCGGTGTACATCGCATCGTCGAAGCCGTACCAGCGTTCCTTGATGAAGATGTGGCCGCTCATTTCACCCGCTATCGGCCCGTTGATCTCGGCCAGCTTGGCCTTGATCAGCGAGTGGCCGGTCTTGTACATGAGCGGCACGCCGCCGGCCTCGGTGATGACCGGCGCCAGGCGCTGGCTGCACTTGACGTCGTAGATGATCGTCGCGCCGGGGTTGCGCGAGAGCACGTCGCGCACCAGCAGCATCAGCTGCCGGTCGGGGTAGATGATGTGGCCTTCCTTGGTCACGATGCCGAGCCGGTCGCCGTCGCCGTCGAAGGCCAGGCCCAGCTCGGCCTCGGTGGCGTGCACCA
>CBIHPZ010000018.1:0-16176 GCA_966211865.1 uncultured Aquabacterium sp. | reverse complement strand
TCACGTTCCCAGCGCCTATAGTGAACGGAGGGAAGGCCTCATCCTTCCCGGCAGGAGGCCCCATGTTCAGGCGCTTCTTCATGCACCCGCTGGCCCTGGGTTCGGCCATCGCGATCACGCTGCTGGCCTTGCTGGGCGTCACGCACCTCGGCGGCAACGCCGGGGCCTACCACCTGCTGGCGCGGGTCAGCGACCGGGCGGCGCAGCAGGTGGTGGTGGTCGGGCACCGCGTGACGCAGACGGTCGAGATCATCGGGCGCAAGCTGCGGAAGGAATAGCACGCCGATGCGGGCGGCTGCGTGGCCGCCGGGGGCGCAGGTCTCGTGACCATCTCCAAAGCGCAAAGGTGGCCTGCCCCATCCCATCGTCAGGCTGACTGGAAACCCCGCCCGGCGGGGGCAGGGGGTGCCCCATGGACGGCCGAAGGCGATCGCCGCGCATGCGATGGAAGTCGCCTGTCCGCTACACCACCGCGTTCTGCGCAATCCCGGCGATCGCCCACTCGCGGCTGCCGTCGTGCGGCCGCACCAGGTGCCACACCTCGTCGAAGCGCGTCGCGCCGCTGCCCTGCTCCTCGCGGATCAGGCCGTGGAAGCGCACGCTGACGATCTGCTGCTCGGGTGTCGACTCCACGTCCACCACCTCGGCTTCGAGCTGAACCACGTCGGTCTGCTGGCGCGCGCCGCCGCGTTCCTGCAGGTCCAGCTTGAAGGTGGCGAACATCTCCGGCGTGGCGAACTGGCGCAGGTCGTTCAGGTCGCCGGCGTCGTTCGCGGCCTGCATGCGGATGAAGATGAGCTTGGCGATGCGCTCGAAGCCGCTGCGGTCGAAGCCCACCGGCACGCGGCCGGTGGCGCCCACGGCCGGGCCGAGGCCCGTGCCCAGCGCATGGGCCGCGGGCGATGCCGGGCCGGGTCCCCAGCCCGGCTCCACCGGGCGCGCGGCTGAAGGCGCGCCAGCGGTGGCGAAATGCATGCCGCCCGGGCCGGCAGTCTTGGCGGCACCCGGGCCGAAGCGGCGCAGCAGGAAGCGCACGACGAAGAAGGCGGCCGCGGCAAGCAGGAGCAGCGTCAGGAAGTTGGCCAGGCCCGCCCCGAGGCCGAAATGGCTCAGCAACGCGGCAATGCCCAAGCCCGCGGCCAGCCCGGCGATGGGCCCCAGCCACGAGCGCTTGGGCGCCGCCGCCTGCGCCCCGGCAGCGGCCGGCGCGGCGGCGTTGCTGGGCGTGGCCTGGTTGTTGGGCGTGGCAGGGGGGGCTGGGCGCACGTCCTGCGGCGGCGGCGTCTGGCGCTTCATGCCGGAACTGGTGCCGCCGCCGAGGCGCTTGGCCTCCACGTCGGACGCGACGAAACCGGCGCTGCACAACACGACGGCAAGGCTCAGGAGCAGGCGTTTCACGGTGTGTTTCCCAGCGGCAGGACGGCCCGGGATGGGCCGGCGGAAGCCGATCATATGAAGCCGCTTCTCGCGGACGCAAGCAAGACCTCACATCGCACCCCGGGCCGGACCGGGCACGCCCGGCCGGTGGCAGGTGTCCCTCCCGGTCCCAGTTCCGGTCCCGGCGCCGACGCGGGTTCGGCTGCGGCTGCGGCCGGGCCGCAGCTGCGGATTCGCTGGCGCGGCGCGGCGCAGCGCGGCGGTGGCGAAGGCTGTGCTGCGCTTGCAACGCCATCAGGGCCAGCCAACGACGTGGCCGCGTCATTTGCTTGCCAGGCGCTCCACCAGGAAATCGATCACCGCCCTTACCCGCGCCGGCATGTGGCGCTGGGCCGGGTACAGCAGCGAGAACGGCCGCGCCGCGCCCGCGTATTGCGGCAGCACCTCGCGCAGCGAGCCTTCGGCCAGGTCGCGCTCGACGATGAAGCGGTAGGTCTGCACCAGGCCGGCGTCGTGGCGGGCCAGGGTCACCGGGCCCAGGATGTCGTCCGCGCAGCGGATGGCGCCCGGCAGCGTGCGTTCCTGCACCCGGCCGTCCATCGTCAGCAGCCAGGGCACCACCTGGCCGGTGCGCGGCAGCACGAAATGGATGCACTCGTGCTGCGCCAGGGCCGCCACGTCGCGCGGCTTGCCGTGCCGGCGCAGGTAGCGTGGCGAGCCGACGATGACCAGCTCGGCGTCCTCCAGCTTGCGTGCCACCAGCCCCGAATCCGGCGGCGTGCGGCCGCGCACCGCCAGGTCGAAGCCCTCGCCGATCAGGTCCACGTTGCGGTTGGACAGCTGCAGCTCCAGCTCGACACCCGGGTGCAGGCGGCGGAATTCCGCCAGCAGCGGCAGCACCCGGTGGTGGCCATAGGACGTCGGCAGGCTGATGCGCACGGTGCCGGCCGGCTGCGCCTGCTCGCCGCCCAGCAGACGCGCCGCGTCACCCAGCTGCGCCAGCGCCTGGCGGCACTGCGCGTGGTAGGCCCGGCCGCTGTCGGTCAGGCGCACGCGGCGCGTGGTGCGCGCCAGCAGGCGCACGCCCAGCTTCGCTTCCAGGCGCGCCACCGTGCGGCTGACGGCCGGCGGCGTGACGCCGGCCGCGGCGGCCGCGGCGGTGAAGCTCTCCAGCTCGGCCGTCAGGCAGAAGAGCTCCAGGCTGCCCAGGCTCAGGTCGTCGAACTGGCGCGCGCTCATTCCGGCATCTCGTGTAAACGAAGAAGTGCATGCTGCCAGCTTTGTTGCCGCGGGCGGCCCGAATACGCTGCAAGCCCTCTCCCGAACCCAAAGGCTCCCGCGATGAACGAGCAAGCGCCCATCCGCGCCCTGCTGCAGGACTACTTCGATGGCCTGTACTTCAGCGACGCCGCACGCCTTGGCCGCGTCTTTCACCCGTCAGCCATCTACGCCTGCGCCACGTCCGGCACCTTGCAGCTGCTGGACATGGCGGCCTACCTGCCCATGGTCGCGCGGCGGCCTTCGCCGGCCAGCCTGGGCCAGCCGCGCGAGGACGAGGTCGTCTCGATCGAGCTCGCCGGGCCGGTGACCGCGCTGGCGCGGGTGCGCTGCACGATCGCGCCGAAGCGCTTCACCGACCTGCTGACGCTGGTGCGGCTGGACGACCGCTGGCAGGTCCTGGCGAAGGTCTTCCACTTCGAGCTCGCCGGCGCCTGAACCGGCCCCCGGACCTCGCCCAGAGGCCCTTCTGCCGGTTATTCCGCCGCCGCCACCGCGGTCCCGCCGTCGCCGCGGTGGAACCTCCGCCGCCACCGCGACAGGCACCAGTGGTGCACGTCGTCGACGAAGGTGAACACCACCGGAATCACCAGCAGGCTGAGGAAGGTGGAGGTGATCAGGCCGCCGATCACGACGATGGCCATGGGTGAGCGGAAGCTGGGGTCCACGCCCAGGCCGAGGGCGATGGGCATCATCCCGGCGCCCATCGCGATGGTCGTCATCACGATCGGACGCGCGCGCTTGCGGCAGGCGTCGAGCATCGCGTCCCAGCGGCTCAGGCCGTGGTCGCGGCGGGCGATGATGACGTAGTCGACCAGCAGGATGGAGTTCTTGGTGGCGATGCCCATCAGCATGATCAGCCCGATCATCGACGGCATCGACAGCGGGCTGTGGGTGATGAAGAGCGCGAGGAACGCGCCGGGGATCGACAGCACCAGCGCCGCCAGGATGGTCACCGGCTGCACGAAGTCCTTGAACAGCAGCACCAGCACCACGTAGATGCACAGCACGCCGGCGGCCATTGCCAGCGCAAAGCCGCCGAAGAGGTCGGCCATGGCCTCGGCATCGCCGGCGGACCGGCGGCTGACGCCGGGCGGCATGGTCTGCAGGCTGGGCAGCGCCAGCGCTCGTTCTTCCACGTCGCCCAGCGGCTGGCCGTTCAGCTCGATCTCGAAGTTGACGTTGCGCTGTCGGTCGTAGCGGTCGATCTGCGCCGGCCCCGCGCTCACCGCCAGGCTGGCCACGTTGCCCAGCATCACCGGTCCCTTGGCGCCGGGCACCGGCAGGCGCGACAGCAGCTCGATGTCCTGCCGCGCCTCGGCCGGCAGCCGCACCACCACCGGCACCTGGCGCTGCGAGAGGTTGAGCTTGGCCAGGCCCTGGTCGTAGTCGCCGGCGGTGGCCACGCGCAGTGAATCGGCCAGCCCGGCCGAGGTGACGCCCAGGTCGGCCATGCGGGCGAAGTCGGGCCGCACGATCAGCTCGGGCCGCTGCAGGCTGGAGGTGGACGTGATGTTGCCGATGCCGGGAATGCTGCGCAGCTCGCGCTCCACCAGCAGCGCATGCTTCTGCAGCGCCTCGCCGTCTTCGCCCGCCAGCACCAGCTGGTACTTCTCCGACGAGCCGCCGAAGGCCACCTTCACCCGCGCGCCGGGCACCACCTGCAGCGCGTCGCGCAGCTGGGCCTCGATCTGCTGCTTGCTGAGCCCCGGGCGTTGCTTGCGCGGCGTCATGTTGATGGTGAGCACGGCCTTGCGCACGTCCGACCCCCCTTGCGGCGCGAAGGGGTCGGCACCCGAGTTGCCGCCGCCGATCGCGGTGTAGACCATCTTCACGTGCGGGTTCTTCGCCACGATCTCGCGCGCCTGCTCCGCGGTCTTCAGCGTCTGCTGCAGCGTGGCCCCAGGCGGCAAAGTGAGCGTCACCTGCGTCTGCGACAGATCGTCCGGCGGAATGAAGCCGGTGGGCAGCAGCGGCACCAGCATGAAGGAGCCGACGAAGAACACCAGCGCGCCCAGCAGCGTCCACCAGCGGTGGCGCAGGCACCAGGCGGCCCAGCGGCCGTACAGCTTCAGCCAGCCGGCCTCGTGCTGGCCCTGCTTCGGCGGCTTCATCAGGTAGGCCGCCATCATCGGCGTGAGCATGCGGGCGACCACCAGCGAGAAGAACACCGCGATCGCCGCCGTCCAGCCGAACTGCACGAAGAAGCGGCCGACGATGCCGCTCATGAAGGCCGTTGGCAGGAACACCGCGATCAGCGTAAAGGTGGTGGCGATGACCGCCATGCCGATCTCGTCGGCCGCCTCCATCGCCGCCTGGTAGGGCGTCTTGCCCTGGGTCAGGTGGCGCATGATGTTCTCGATCTCGACGATCGCGTCGTCCACCAGGATGCCCACCACCAGCGACAGCGAGATCAGCGTGACGCCGTTGAGCGTGAAGCCCAGCAGGTGCATGGCCGCGAAGGTGGGAATGGCCGACAGCGGCAGGGCCGCCGCGGCCACCAGCGTGGCGCGCCAGTTGCGCAGGAACAGGAACACCACCAGCACGGCCAGCGCCGCGCCTTCGTACAGCAGCTTCATCGAGCCCTCGAAGCCCTCGCGCGCGGGGTCGACGAAGTTGAAGGCCTCGGTGATGGTGATGTCGGGGTGGCGCTGCTTCAGCGCTTCCAGCGCCTCGCGCACGCCGGCGGCCACGTCCAGCTCGCCGGCGCCGCGCGAGCGGGTGATCTCGAAGCCCACCACCGGCTTGCCGTTCAGCAGCGCGGCCTGGCGGCGCTCGGCCACGGTGTCGGCCACGGTGGCCACCTGGTCCAGGCGGATGCGGCGCCCGTCCGACAGCGGGATCTGCATGGCCGCCAGCTCGTCGGCCGACTGCACGGTGGCCAGGGTGCGCACCGACTGCTCGGCGCCGCCGATGTCCGCCCGGCCGCCGGAAGCGTCCTGCTGCATCGCGCGCAGCTGGCGCGAGATGTCGCTGGCGGTGGCGTTCAGCGCCAGCAGGCGCGCGGGGTCCAGTTCCACGCGCACCTCGCGGCTCACGCCGCCCACGCGCGCCACCGCGCCCACGCCCTTCACCGCCAGCAGCGTCTTGCTGACCTCGTTGTCGACGAACCAGGACAGCTGCTCGTCGTCCATGCGGCTGGACGCGACGGTGTAGGTGAGGATGGGCGTGCCGGCCAGGTCGGCCTTGGCGATGATGGGGTCGCGCAGGTCGGCCGGCAGGTCGGATCGCACGCGCGCCACCGCCGAGCGCACGTCGTCCACCGCTTCCTGTACCGGCTTCTCGAGCTGGAACTCTGTGGTGATGGACACCAGCCCGTCGCTGATGCTGGTGTAGATGTGCTTGACGCCCTGGACGCTGGCGATCGAGTTCTCGATCTTGCGCGCCACCTCGGTTTCCAGCTGCCCCGGCGCCGCGCCGGGCAGCGCGGCGGTGGTCACGACCATCGGCAGGTCGATGTCCGGGAAGTTCTGGATCTTCATCGCCTTGAAGCCGAGCAGCCCGGCCAAGGTCAGCAGCATGAACAGCAGCAGCGACGGGATCGGGTTGCGGATCGACCAGGCGGAGACGTTGATGCCGATGCCGCCGGCGGGATGCTCCTTCGACGGCGCGGTCATTGCACGACCTTCACCGTGTCCCCGTCCGCCAGGAACGCGCCACCCGCCGCGACGACGCGTGCATCAGCCGTCAGGCCGCTGGTGATCTCGACGCGGTCGCCCATCCGCCGGCCGACGCCCACCTTGGTCAGCGTCACCTTGCCGTCCGCGCCCAGGCGGTGCACGTAGCTGAAGCCGTCGCGCAGCAGCACGGCGGTCTGCGGCAGGGTCAGGCCGGGGGAGGAGCCGAAGGCGAACTCGCCGCGCACGAACATGCCGGGCCGGGCGTCGCTGCCCGGGTTCAAGTCGACGTAGACGAGGCCGTTGCGCGTCTGCGCGTCCACCACCGGGCCGACGATGCGCACCTTGCCCTTCACCGCCTGGCCGCTGGCCGTCGTCACCGTGGCCTCCAGGCCGGGCTTCAGGCGCACCATGTCGGCGGCGGGCACCTCGGCGCGCCATTCCAGGCGTTCGCGGCGGATCAGGCGGAACAGTTCCTGGCCGGGCTGCGCCATGGCGCCCTCGGTGGCCCAGCGGGCGCTGATCACGCCGTCGTCAGGCGCCACGATGCGGGTCTGCGCCAGGCGCACCTCGTCGGCGCGCACGCGGGCCCGGGCCGATTCGACCCGCGCCTTGGCCGTGCGCTCGGCGGTGAACATCTGCGTCAGCTGCGCCTGGCTGTAGGCGCCGCTGGTGGCCAACTGGCGGCCGCGGTCGGCCTGGGCGGTGGCTTCGGCCAGCAGCGCCTCGGCCTCGGACTGCGCGGCCTTGCCCTGCGCGAGATCGGCGGCCAGCGTGTCCGACGACAGCCGCGCCAGCAGCTGGCCGCGCTTGACGCGGTCGCCCACCGCGGCACGCACCTCCACCAGGCGCAGGCCGGAAGCCTCGGCGCCGATCACCACCTCCTGCCACGGCGCAACGCTGCCGGCGGCCGAGAGCTTCAGCGGCCACTCGCTCTTCTGCGGCGTGGTGGCCTGCACCGTCAGTGCACTGCGCGCCGGTGCAGCGCTGGCGTTGGGCGAAGGCGCCGCCTTGGCCGCGCCTTGCGCCGGCGCCGGCGGAGCCATCAGCCCCAGGGCCAGCAGCGCCGCCAGGGGCAGCAGGAACAGGAAGCCGGAAACCGGTCGCGTCACGGGCATGGAAGCGGTGCTCGCAGGGGATGGAACCGGGCATGTTGACACGCAGGCCCGGGCCATTCGTTTCAGCCCCCCGCGCGGTGTCGGGAGATGGCCGGCGTTCGATTGCCACTTCTATCGATTCATCCGCGACGCAGCCCGCACAATCGCGCACGTGCCGGCCGTTGCCATGCCGGCGGATGGGTCGTCGTCGCCGTGAAGTCAGGCCAGGTTCCCGTGCGGCTGCTGGCCGAGATCGTCGCCATCGTGGCGCTGATCGAGGCCGGGCTGATGCTGTGGCTGCCGCAGGTGTTGCCCACGCCGCTGGGCGCCGGCGCGGCGCTGGCCAACGCCGGCTTGCTGGTGCTGCTGGCCGCGCCGGCGCTGTACTGGCGCTGCATGCGGGCCACCCGGCGCGCCGGGCTGCAGGCGGTGGCGCGCCAGGGCGCTGGCCCCGCCACCGAATCCGAGCTGCCGGCCGGCTCGCTGGCCATCAGCGTGAGGCGGCGGCGCCGTGCCGCCATCGTGATGACCGCGCTCACCCAGCTCGCGGGCCTGGCACTCACCGCCGCGGCCATGCGCTGGACCGCCACCGGCATCGAGGACGAGGCGCGCAACCGCTTCGAACGCCATGTGGAGCGCCTGCAGACCGAGGTGCAGCGCCGCTTCAACCAGCCGGTGTACGGGCTGATGGGCGCGCGCGGCGCCTACGCGGCCAGCGGCCGCATCGACCGCGAATCGCTCGCCGCCTACACCAGCGCCCGGGACCTGGGGCGCGAGTTCCCGGGCGTGCTCGGCTTCGGCTTCATCGAGCGCGTGGAACGTGCCCAGCTCGCCGCCTTCCTGCAGCGCACCCGCGCCGAGCTGGGGCCGGAGTTCCAGGTGCGCACCAGCGGCGAGGCGGACGACCTCTACGTCATCAAGTACATCGAGCCGCTGGCCGAGAACATCGCCGCGCGCGGTGCCGACCTGGGCGCCGAACCCGTGCGGCGCGAGGCCATCGAGCGCGCCATCGACGCCGGCGAGCCCACGCTCACCGGCCAGATCCGGCTGCTGCAGCAGCCCACCAACCAGAACCACGGCTTCCTGTACCTGGTGCCGCTCTACCGCCACGGCACCGACGCGCAAACCGGCGCCCAGCGCCGCCGCCAGCTGATCGGCCTGGTCTACGCGCCCATCTACACCGACGACCTGCTGGCCGGCGTGCCCGCGGTGACCGACCACGCGGTCGACGTCGAGCTCTTCGACGGCGACGGCATGCACGCGCAGCAGCTGGTGTTCGACAGCGACGGGCACCTCACCCCGCACAGCGGCACGGTGAACGACACGCTGTACGCCCAGCGCCTCTTTGCAACCGCGCGCAGCCTGCAGGTGGGTGGTCGGCTGCTTACCTTGCGCGCCAGCACCACGCCCAGCTTCGAAGCCAGCGTCGACCGCAGCGCCATCGTCCGGATCGGCTTCGGCGGCGCGCTGCTCAGCTGCCTGCTGGCGCTGCTGGTGTGGTCGCTGGCGGCGGGCCGGGTGCGTGCGCTGTCCCTTGCCCAGCGCATGACGGCCGACCTGGACCGCCTGGCGCAGGTGGTTCGCCACACGCAGAACGCCGTCACCATCTGCGACCGCGACCTGCGCATCAGCTGGATCAACGAAGGCTTCACGCGCATCACCGGCTACACCCTGGCCGAGGCGGTGGGCAAGACCCCGGGCGAGCTGCTGGGCAGCGGCGAGGCCGACCCCGAGGTGCTGCACCGCCTGGCCACCAGCGCCGCCGCCGGGCGCAGCTGCCGGGTCGAGATCCTCAACCGCCGCAAGGACGGCCGCACCTACTGGATCGACACCGAGATCCAGCCGCTGCACGACGCGCAGGGCCTGCTCAACGGCTTCATGGAGATCGGCAGCGACATCACCGACAAGCGCGAGGCCACCGCCCGCCTGCAGGCCGCGCTGCGCGAGAACGACTCGCTGCTGGGCGTGATCCAGCAGCACGCCATCGTCGCCAGCGCCGACCCCGAGGGCCGCATCACCGATGCCAACGACGCCTTCTGCCGCATCTCCGGCTACCGGCGCGACGAGCTGATCGGCCGCAACCACCTGATGGTGGACACCGGGCTCGACACCGACGAGTTCCGCCGCGTCATCGCGCCGTTGTTGCAGGCGGGCCAGGCCTGGCGCGGCGAGCTGTGCAACCGCGCCAAGGACGGCTCGCTGTACTGGGTGGACGCGGCCATCGCGCCCTTCTTCGATGCTTCCGGCCGCATCGAGCGCTTCGTCACCATCCGCCACGACATCACCGCGCGCGAAACCGCCGCGCGTGAACTGGCGCGCGAACGCGAGCGGCTGGACAACATCGTGCGTGGCACCCACGGCGGCACGTGGGAGTGGAACGTGCAGACCGGCGAGACGCTGGTCAACGAACGCTGGGCCGAGATCATCGGCGAGAGCGTGGCCGAGCTGGCACCCATCACCGCCGACACCTTCCGCCAGCGCGTGCACCCGGAGGACGCCAAGCGCAGCGCGAAGCTGCTGCAGCGCCACTTCGACGGCGAGGCCGACTACTACGACTGCGAGCTGCGCGTTCGCCACCGGGACGGGCACTGGGTGTGGGTCCACTCGCGCGGGCGCGTGTCCGAGCACGACGGCGCCGGCCGCCCGCTGTGGATGGCGGGCACCCACATGGACATCAGCGCCCGCAAGGAGGCCGAGGCGCGCCTGGCCGACAGCGAGCACCTGATGCGCCTGGTGACCGACAACATCCCCGGCCGCCTCGCCTACTTCAACGCCGACCGGCGCATCAGCTTCGCCAACAAGGCGAGCTTCGAGTTCTTCGGCGGCCGGCCCGAGACCCACCTGGGCCTGACCTGGGAAGAGTTCCTGGGCCCGCAGCGCGCCGAGGCCTTCGGCCACAAGGCCACGCTGGTGCTGCAGGGCCAGCCGCAGAACTACGACGTGGAAAGCCGCAGCGCCGATGGCGAGCTGCACTACGCGCTGGTGCACCTGGTGCCCGACGAGCGCGACGGCGCGGTGCGGGGCTTCGTCGCCATGGCCACCGACGTCACCCACGTCAAGCGCGCCGAGCGCGAGATGCAGAAGGCCGAGGCCCTGCTGCGCGGCGCCATCGACGCGGTGAACGAGGCCTTCGTGCTGTTCGACGCGGACGACCGCCTGGTGTTCTGCAACGACAAATACCGCGAGATCTACGCGTCCGCGGCGGACCTGATCCAGCCCGGCAGCTCGTTCGAGCACATCCTGCGCGAAAGCGTGAGGCGCGGCGTGATGAAGGTGCCCCCTGACGAGGTGGAAGCCTGGGTCGCCGACCGCCTGTCCACGCACCGCCAGGGCGCCACCCAGGTGCAGCGCCTGGCCGACGGCCGTTGGCTGCGCCTGATCGAACGCCGCATGCCCGACGGCCACACCGTGGGCTTCCGCATCGACATCACCGACCTCGTCAACGCCACCGAGGCGGCCGAAGCGGCCTCGGAAGCCAAGAGCCGCTTCCTCGCCAACACCAGCCACGAGATCCGCACGCCGATGAACGCGGTGCTGGGCATGCTGCGCCTGCTGCGCAACACCGACATGAACCCGCGCCAGCGCGACTACGCCGACAAGGCCGAACGCGCCGCGCGGGCGCTGCTGGCGCTGCTCAACGACATCCTCGACTTCTCGAAGGTGGAGGCCGGCAAGCTGGAGCTGGACTGCCGCCCGTTCTCGGTGGCCACGCTGATGGGCGACCTGTCGGTGATCCTGTCGGCCAACCTGGCCGACAAGCCGGTGGCACTGCGCTTCGACGTCGACCCCGCGCTGCCGCCGCGCCTGGTGGGCGACGACCTGCGGCTGCAGCAGGTGCTGCTGAACCTGGCCGGCAACGCCATCAAGTTCACCGAGCGCGGCGAGGTGGTGGTGCAGCTGAAGCTGGCGATGGCCAACCTGACCGACGCGCTGGTCGACTTCAGCGTCAGCGACACCGGCATCGGCATCGCGCCCGAGCACCAGCAGCACATCTTCGACGGCTTCTCGCAGGCCGAGGCGTCCACCACCCGCCGCTTCGGCGGCACCGGCCTGGGCCTGTCGATCTGCCAGCGCCTGGTGGCGCTGATGGGCGGCCGCATCGCGCTGGACAGCGAGCCCGGCCGCGGCAGCCGCTTCAGCTTCACGCTGGCGCTGCCGCTGGCCGACGACGCGGGCGACCCCGACGACCACGGGCCTGCCGCCGCGCCCACGGCGCTGTCCGCGCCCGCGCCGCTCGGCCAGCGCCTGGCCGGCCTGCGCCTGCTGGTGGTGGAAGACAACCCGATCAACCAGGAAGTGGCGCGCGACCTGCTGCGCGACGAAGGCGCCACCGTGACCCTGGCCGGCGACGGCCGCCAGGGCATCGCCGCCGTGCAGGCCGCCGATCCCTGCTTCGACGCCGTGCTGATGGACGTGCAGATGCCGGTGATGGACGGCCACGCCGCCGCCAGCCACCTGCGCCGTGAGCTGGGCCTGTCGGCACTGCCCATCATCGCGATGACCGCCAACGCCCTGCCCAGCGACCGCGCGGCCAGCCTCGCCGCCGGCATGAACGACCACGTCGGCAAGCCCTTCGACCTCGACGAGCTGGTGGCCGTGCTGCGCCGCCACGTGCCGGCCCGCCCCGCGCCGGCCGACCCGGGCGCCAGCCGCCGCGCCCGCCAGTCACCGGCGCTGACGCCTGAAGTACGCGGCCTGGCGCAGGCCGCCGGCTTCGACATGGACGGCGCGCTGCTGCGCCTGGCCAACCGGGTGGACGTCTACAAGCGGCTGGCCGCCTCCTTCGACGAGCGCCTGGCCGCGCTGCCGGCGGAGTTCGCCGCGCTGCTGCAGCCCGAGCGCCGCGCCGAGGCGGAACGCCTGGCCCACACCACCAAGGGCGTGGCCGCCACGCTGGGCGCGCTGCGCCTGGCGGCCATGGCCGGCGAGGTGGAGCAGGCGCTGCAGCAGTGGCCGCCGCGGCCGCCGCAGGCCGATTGGCAGCCGCGCTGGGAATCGGCGGTGCAGGCCGCGCGCCAGGCGCTGTCCGAGCTGCTTCCGCGGCTGGATCCGCCGCCCCCCGCGCCGGCCCGCGCGGCCACCCCGCCGCGAGCAATACTTGGCAACATGAGCGTCAGCACGGCCGCAGGCCCGTCCCCCATCCCGCCGGTCCCCACCTCGTCCGACGACGCGCTGCGCCAGGGCCTGCAGACCTTGGCGGGACTGCTGGCCGAGGCCGACATGGCCGCCACCGAATGCTTTGCCGACCTGGCGCTGGCGCCGGGCGGCGCCGGCTGGCGCGCACTGCTGGAGCCGCTGGCCAGCCCGATGGCGGCGCTGGACTTTCCCACCGCGCTGGCCGTCTGCCGCGCCATCCTGCAGCGCCTGGACCAGCCCGCCGCCGCGGCCCGGTCCGGTGAAGGCGTGGCACGCTGATGGGCACGCATCCCTTGCCGCCGGGCGCCGAGCCCCTGCCCCGCCGCAGCCGGCTGCTGGTGGTCGACGACGAGCCGGCCAACGTGCAGGCGCTGTACCACGCGCTGGCCGAGGAACACCAGGTGCTGGTGGCCACCAGCGGCGAGCAGGCGCTGGTCCTGGCGCGCGAGAAGACACCCGACGCGGTGCTGCTGGACGTGGTGCTGCCGGGCATCGACGGCTTCGAGGTGTGCCGCCAGCTGAAGGCCGACGCGCTGACGCGCGACATCCCGGTGTTGTTCGTCACCGCGCACGACGATCTCGATGCCGAGGCGCACGGGCTGGACTGCGGCGCGGTCGACTTCATCACCAAGCCCATCCACCCGCGCATCGTGCGTGCCCGCGTGCGCGCCCACGTCACCCTGAAGCAGCAGCGCGACATGCTGCGCGGCCTGGCCTACGTCGACGGCCTGACCGGCCTGTGCAACCGCCGCGGCTTCGACGAGCGGCTGATCACCGAATGGCAGCGCGCCCAGCGCAGCGGCCAATGGCTGGCGCTGGCGCTGATCGACGTCGACCACTTCAAGCACTACAACGACCACCACGGCCACCAGGCCGGCGACGACTGCCTGCGTGCCATTGCCGGGGCGCTGGTGGAAGCCGCCTGGCGCCCGGCCGACCTGGTGGCGCGCTACGGCGGCGAAGAGTTCGCCGCCATCCTGCCCGAGACGCCCTTCGACGGCACGCAGGCGGTGGCCGAACGGCTGGAGGCGCAGGTTCGCCAGATGGCGCTGCCGCATGGCGCGCCGGCCGCGGCGCCCTTCGTCACCGTCAGCCTGGGCGTGGCGGTGGCGCGCGGGCGCGAAGGCCTGTCCATTGCCGAGCTGCTCGCCATCGCCGACCGCGAGCTGTACCGCGCCAAGGCCGCCGGCCGCGCCCGCGCCTGCATCGCGCAGGTCTGAGCGGGGCCTCCGGGCGATGCAAGAGCCCCCCGGAATCCGGCGGGTGTGAGGGCCCGCCAACCGCCCTCTGGGCTTCCATACAGTATCCTTGCGGTTTTGCGCGCGGCGTCCCCCGCCCGCGCCCGATCCCCCGAGGAGGACTCCCCGATGGCCAAGGAAGAGGTCAAGACCCGCATCGAGCCGGACGGCTTGCGCTACAAGAGCAAGGCCCCCGGTTCGCCTTTCGCGCCGGCCGGCGCGTTCGGCGGCTCGACGATGTCGTGCTTCCTGTGCGGCGTTCACCGCCCGCGCGCGATGCTGAAGATGCGCAAGCTGCTGGGCCGTTCGCAGACCGTGTGCGACCCGTCCTGCAAGGCGGTCGCCGAGCAGTCCGGCACCCCCTGACCTGAACCCACGCCGGGCGGCGCCTTGACCGGACCGCCCGGCGCTCCTCCTTCCCCGAGCCATGGCCCTCCCCGTGGCCTCCCCTGCGGCACTGTCCCCGGCTGAGCACCGCTCGCCGCCCGCCGCCGACCCCTTCGACACGCTGAACCCCGAGCAGCGCGCCGCCGTGCAGCACGGCGACGACCCGCTGCTGGTGATCGCCGGCGCCGGGTCCGGCAAGACCCTCACCCTCACCGCCCGCGTCGCCCGCCTGGTGCTGCAGGGCGCCGACCCGCAGCGCCTGCTGCTGCTGACCTTCTCGCGCCGCGCGGCGCAGGACATGCAGCGCCGCGCCGGCCGGCTGCTGCAGCAGGCCCTGGGCCTGGGCGCGACGCAATCGCCACCCGCCCTGCCCTGGGCCGGCACCTTCCACGCCGTGGGCGCGCGGCTGCTGCGCGAGCACGCCGGGGCGCTGGGGCTGTCCGAACACTTCACCATCGCCGACCGCGGCGACGCCGAGGACCTGATGGGCATCGTGCGGCAGGAGCTGGGCTTCGCCGCCACGCACGCGCGCTTTCCGCTGAAGTCCACCTGCCTGTCCATCTACTCGCGCTGCGTCAACGCGCAGGCGCCGCTGTCACGCGTGCTGGCCGAGCACTTTCCGTGGTGCGCCGCCTGGGAAGCGGAGCTGAAGCGCCTCTTCCGCGGCTACGTCGGCGCCAAGCAGCAGCAGCACACGCTGGACTACGACGACCTGCTGCTGGCCTGGGAAACCGCGATGCAGGACGCTGACTTTGCGCGTCATCTCGGCCAACGCTTCGACCACGTGCTGGTCGACGAGTACCAGGACACCAACCGCCTGCAGGCCGCGGTGCTGAAGGCGCTGAAGCCGGACGGCCGCGGCCTCACCGTGGTCGGCGACGACGCGCAGGCCATCTATTCCTTCCGCGCCGCCGAGGTGCGCAACATCCTCGACTTCCCGGCGCAGTTCGCGCCCGCGGCCCGTGTGCTGGCGCTGGAACGCAACTACCGCTCGACGCCCGGCATCCTCGCCGCGTCCAACGCGGTGATCGCGCTGGCGGCCGAACGCCATGCCAAGACGCTGTGGACCGAACGGCCCGCGGCCGGCGCGCCGCGCCTGGTGAGCGTGGACGACGAGGCGGCGCAAGCCGCGTGGGTGGCCGACGAAGCGCTGCGCCAGCGCGAGGCCGGCCTCAAGCTGACCTCCCAGGCGGTGCTCTTCCGCACCGGCCACCACAGCGCCGCGCTGGAACTGGAACTGACGCGCCGGCGCATCCCCTTCGTCAAGTTCGGCGGCCTGAAATTCCTGGAGGCGGCGCACGTCAAGGACCTGCTGGCCGTGCTGCGCTGGGCCGAGAACCCGAAGAGCCGCCTGGCCGGCTTCCGCGTGGCGCAGCTGGTGCCGGGCATCGGCCCGGCCACCGCCCGCGCGCTGTGCGACGCGATGGACGCCGCGCCCGACCCCGCCGCCGCGCTGCAGGCCTTCGAGCCGCCAGCGTCCGCGCGCGAAGGCTGGGATGCGCTGGCCAGCCTGATGCGTGAACTGCGCGGCCAGGACAGCCCCTGGCCGGACCAGCTTGCCGCCATCCGCCAGTGGTACGAACCGCACCTGGCCCGCCTGCACGGCGACGAAGCGCCGGTGCGCGCCGCCGACCTGGCGCAGCTGCAGCACATCGCCGCCGGCCACGCCAGCCGCGAGCGCTTCCTGACCGAGCTGACCCTGGACCCGCCGCAGGCCACCAGCGACGAAGCCGGCCCGCCGCACCAGGACGAGGACTACCTGATCCTCTCCACCATCCACTCCGCCAAGGGCCAGGAATGGCCCGCGGTCACGGTGCTGAACGTGGTCGACGGCTGCATCCCGGCCGACATCAGCGCCGGCAGCAGCCTGCAGCTGGAGGAAGAGCGCCGCCTGCTCTACGTCGCGATGACGCGCGCGCAGCACCACCTGTCGCTGATGGTGCCGCTGCGCTTCCACGTCACGCAGCAGTCGCGCCATGGCGACCGCCACCTCTACGGCGGCCTCACCCGCTTCATCCCGCCCGCGGTGGCGGCGCTGTTCGAGCG
>CBIHPZ010000017.1:0-16256 GCA_966211865.1 uncultured Aquabacterium sp. | reverse complement strand
TCATCGTCGATTGCCTGACCCTGTGGCTGACGAACCTGCTGCTGCCGCTGGAAGGTCCGCCGCTCGCCACCGCGGGGGTGGACGCGGCCACCGACGAATTGGTGGACGCGCTGCGCGCCGCCCCCGGCCCGGTGGTGCTGGTGTCCAACGAGATCGGCCTCGGCGTGTCACCGATGAGCGCCGAGGCGCGCCGCTTCATCGACGCGCTGGGCTCGCTGCACCAGCGCCTGGCCGCCGTGTGCGAGCCCGTCACGCTGATGGTGGCCGGCCGCGCACTGCGCCTGCCGCCAGCGCAGGAGGCCTGATGCGAAACCCGCTGCGCCGCCTCATCGCCACGGCCCCGCTGCTGCTGGCCGCGGCGGGCGCCGCGGCCGCGCCGCCGCAGCGCATCGTCTCGCTGCTGCCCTCGATCACCGAAAGCGTCTGCGCGCTGGGCGCCTGCGCGCAACTGGTGGGGGTCGACCGCTACTCGAACTGGCCGGAGTCGGTGAAGGCCCTGCCGCAGCTGGGTGGCCTGGACGACCCCGCGATCGAGCGCATCGTCGCGCTGAAGCCCGACCTGGTGCTGGCCGCGCCGTCCACCCGCGCCACCGATCGCCTGCGCTCGCTCGGCCTGCGCGTCGAGCTGGTCAAGGCCGAGACCCATGCCGACGTGCAACGCGCGCTGCAGGACCTGGAACGCCTGCTGGAGCGGCCCGGCACCGCGGCGCCACTGTGGCAGCGCCTGCAGCACGAGACCGATGCCGCCGCCGCGCGCGTGCCGCCGGCCTGGCGCGGCCGCCGCGTCTACTTCGAGGCCGACAGCTCCGGCTACGCCGCCGGCGAGGCGTCCTTCATCGGCGAGACGCTGAAGCGCCTGGGCCTGGCGAACGCGGTGCCCGCATCGCTGGGCCCGTTCCCGCGCCTGAACCCCGAATGGGTCGTGCGCCACCCGCCCGAGCTGCTGATGGCGGTCGACCGCGAGCTGGCGGCGATGCCTCAGCGCCCCGGCTGGGCCGCGCTGGAGGCGATCAAGCAGCACCGCACCTGTGCCTTCCCGCACGCCCGCTTCGAACTGCTGATCCGCCCCGGCCCGCGCCTGGGCGAGGCCGCCGCGCTGGTGGCGGACTGCCTGCAAGCCCTGCCCGCGCCGCCCGCGAAATGAGCCCGCGCCACGTCGCCCTGCTGCTACCGGCCCTCACGCTGCTGCTGCTGCTGGCGGGCGGACTCGCGGCCGGCAGCGACGGCTGGGGCTGGCCGCAGGGCGAGGGCGCCGACCTGGTGCTGTGGCAGATCCGCGCGCCGCGCAGCCTGGGCGCGTGGCTGGTCGGCGCGCTGCTCGGCCTGGGCGGCGCGCTGGCGCAGGGCCTGTTCCGCAACCCGCTGGCCGAGCCCTTCCTCCTCGGCGCCGCCCCCGGCGCCACGTTGGCCGTGGTGCTGGTGCTGGCCGCCGGCGCACTGGCCGGCCACGCCATCAGCCCCGCCACGGCCGCGTCAATAACACGCATGGGACTCGTCGCCGCCGCGTTTGCCGGCGCGCTGCTGGGCGTGGCGCTCACCCTGTCGATGGCGCGGGGCGCGGCCCAGCCGACCACGCTGCTGCTGGCCGGCGTGGTGGTGGGTTTCTCGCTCGGCGCCCTCAGCGACCTGGTGACGCTGGCCGCGCCCGAGGCGCTGCGCGGCAAGCAGGCCTTCCTGCTCGGCAGCACCGGACTGCTGGGCTGGCCGGCCTGCGCGCTGCTGGCGCTGGGCCTCGCCGTCACGCTCATCGCCGCCTGGCCCATGGCCCGCGCGCTGGACGCCTTCAGCCTGGGCGACGACACCGCCGCCAGCCTGGGCCTGCCCATCGGCCGCGTGCGCCTGCTGCTGGTGGCCACCCTGGCGCTGGCCACCGCGGTGGCGGTCTCGCAGGCCGGCATGGTCGGCTTCGTCGGCCTGGTGGCGCCGCACCTGGCGCGGCGCGCCGTCTCGGCCCGCCACAGCCTGCTGGTGCCCGCCTCGGCCGCGTTCGGCGGCCTGCTGCTGCTGGCGTCGGACCTGGCCGCGCGCACCGCCATCGCGCCGGAAGAACTGCCGGTCGGCGTGCTGACCGCCGTGTTCGGCGGTGCCTACCTGATGCTGCTGCTGCGCCGGCGGCGGGGCATGGCATGAACGCGCACCGCAGCCCCGAAGGAGCTGCAATGGCCGCCGTGCTGCCTCCGGCAGAAGCTTCGCGGGCGGCTGGCGGCAAGGCTCCCGGCGGGCACGACGGCCGGGCGGTGCTGGAAGGCCGCGACCTTCGCGTGCGCCTCGGCAGCACCGAGGTGCTGCGCGGCGTGTCCCTCACGCTGGCCCCGGGCCGCTGGACCGCCATCGTCGGACCCAACGGCGCGGGCAAGTCCACGCTGCTGCGCACGCTGGCCGGCCTGCAGCCGGCGCAGGGCACGGTCACGCTGCACGGCCGGCCGCTGCACAGCATGGCGCAGCGTGAGCGCGCCGGCCTGCTGTCCTGGCTGGCGCAACAGGCGGAGACCGCGGCCGAGCTGGACGCCATCGACGTGGTGCGCCTCGGCCGCCTGCCGCGCCACGGCCTGCTGGGCCAGCCCACCGCCGAGGACGAGGCCGAGGTGCAGCGGGCGATGCAGCGCTGCGAATGCACGGCCTTTGCTGGACGGCGCCTGGCCACGCTGTCGGGCGGCGAACGGCAGCGCGTGCTGCTGGCCCGTGCGCTGGCGGTGCGCGCGCCGGTGCTGCTGCTGGACGAGCCCACCACCCACCTGGACCCGCCGCACCAGAGCGCGCTGGTGCGGCTGATGCGCGAGGAGGCGCTGGCCGGCGCCGCAGTGGTGTCGGTGCTGCACGACCTCACGCTCGCACTCGCCGCCGACCACCTGGTCGTGGTGGCACACGGCCGCCTCGTCGCCGAAGGGCCGCCGGCCGATGCCACGGTGCGCGGCGCGCTGGAGTCGGTGTTCGACCACGCCCTGCACATCGTGCAGGTGCCCACCGAAGACGGCAGCACCTGGGCCGCGCTGCCCCGGCTGCGGCGATGAACGACACGCTGCTCACCGCCCGCCTTCCCGCGGCCACGCTGCCCGCCGCCGCGGTGGCCATGGCCTTGCTGGTGGACCGCCTGGCCGGCGAACCGCCCACGCGCTGGCACCCCGTGGCCTGGATGGGCCACCTGCTCGGCGCGCCGCAGGCCGCGCTGGAACGCCAGCCGCCGCGGCGTGGGTTCGTGCTGGGCAGCCTGGCCTGGGGTGGCGCCGCGGCGCTGGCGGTGCTGGTGGCCTGGTTCCTCGAACAAGCCCTGGGGCACCTGCTGCAGCCGCAGTCCAGCATGGCCGCCTGGGCGCTGACCGCCCTGCTGCTGGGCCTGCTGCTCAAGCCGCTGCTGGCCTGGCGCATGCTGCGCGACGAGGTGCGCGGCGTCGAGGCCGCGCTGCAGCACGGCGGCCTGGCCGCAGGGCGTGCGCGGCTGTCGCGCCTGGTCAGCCGCGACACCGCCGCGCTGGACCAAGCGCTGGTGCGCGAATCGGCGCTGGAGACCCTGGCCGAGAACCTGAACGACTCGGTGGTGGCGCCGCTGTTCTGGTTCGCCGTGGCCGGCCTGCCCGGTGCCGCGCTGTACCGCCTGGCCAACACGGCCGATGCGATGTGGGGTTATCGCGACCAGCGCGAATGGATGGGCAAGACCGCCGCGCGCGCCGACGACCTGCTGTCCTGGCTGCCGGCCCGGCTCACCGCGCTGGCGCTGCTGCCGCGGCCGCGCCACTGGCCGGCGCTGCGCCGCCAGGCCCGGCGCACGCCATCACCGAATGGCGGCTGGCCGATGGGCGCGCTGGCGCTGCGGCTGGGTGTGCGCTTGCGCAAGCCCGGCACCTATCAGATGAACGACGCGGCCCCATCGCCAACGCAAGACGACATCGAGCACGCCATCGCATGTTGCCGGCACGCGCTGTGGCTGGCCGTGCCCGTGCTGATGGCGGCGGCCGCGCTGGCGCGCTGGAGATTCGCATGACCGCCCGCTGCGTGATGGTGCTGGGCACCACCAGCAACGCCGGCAAGAGCTGGCTCGCCACCGCCCTGTGCCGGTGGTACGCCCGCCGCGGCCTCAAGGTCGCGCCCTTCAAGGCGCAGAACATGAGCAACAACGCCCGCGTCATCCCCGCCGCGGACGGCGGCCCCGCCGGCGGCGAGATCGGCAGCGCCCAGTACTTCCAGGCCCTGGCCGCGCGGCGCACGCCCGACCTGCGCATGAACCCTGTGCTGCTGAAGCCCGAGCGCGACACCGCCAGCCAGGTCGTCGTGATGGGCCGCGTGCGCGCCGACCTGGCCGCCGTGCCGTGGCACCGGCGCAGCGCCATGCTGGCGCCGCTGGCGCTGGACGCTTTGCAATCACTGCGCGCCGAGAACGAGCTGCTGGTGATCGAAGGCGCCGGCTCGCCCGCCGAGATCAACCTGCAGCACAGCGACTACGTGAACCTGGGCACCGCGCGCGCCGCGCAAGCCGCCTGCCTGGTCGTCGCCGACATCGACCGCGGCGGCGCCTTCGCCCACCTCTACGGCACGCACCGCATGCTGCCGCCCGATGTACGCGGCCAGGTGCGCGGCTTCGTGCTGAACCGCTTCCGCGGCGACCCCACGCTGCTGGCGCCGGCGCCGGCCCAGCTGCAGGCCATGACCGGCGTGCCCACCCTCGGCGTGCTGCCGATGTGGCGCGAGCACGGCCTGCCGGAAGAAGACGGCGTGATCGACGACCGCAACCTGCGGGCCGACGCCGCGCTGCGCATCGCCGTCGTCGCCTACCCGCGCATCAGCAACCTCGACGAGTTCGAGCCGCTGCGCCGCCTGCCCGGCGTGCGGCTGGACTGGGCGCGCACGCCGCAGGAAATGGCCGGGGTCGACTGCATCGTGCTGCCCGGCTCCAAGCACACCAGCGGCGACCTGGCCTGGCTGCGCGCACAAGGCCTGGACGCCGCGGTGCGCGCGCATGCCGAACGCGGCGGCCGCGTGCTGGGCATCTGCGGCGGCCTGCAGATGCTGGGCGAGGCGCTGCACGACCCCGGCGGTGTCGACGGTTCGGGCCCCGGCCTGGGCCTGCTGCCGCTGCAAACCACCTTCGTCGCCGACAAGCTGGTGCGCCACACGGAAGCGCACTTCAATGACGTTCAATCGCCATGGCAGGCGCTGGCGCACGCCACGGCCACCGGCTATGAAATCCGCCACGGCCGCACCGAGGCCATCGCCGCCGCCCGCAGCGTGCAGGTGGCCCTGCGCAATGCCGCCGGCGAACCCATCGGCTGGCAGTCCGGCCCGGTGCTGGGCCTGTACCTGCACGGCCTCTTCGAAAACCCGTTGCTGCTGCGCAAGCTGTTCGGCCAAAGTACGCGTCCACTCGATGCCGTGTTCGACGGCCTCGCCGACTTCATCGACACCCACCTCGACACCCACGCGCTGCTGGCGCTGCTGGACCCATGACGATGTCCCTGCCCCCCATTCCCGCCCTGCACGACCCGGCCCTGGAAGCAGCACTGCGCCACGCCATCGACAACAAGACCAAGCCGCTCGGCGCCCTGGGCCGGCTGGAGACGCTGGCCGTCCAGATGGGCCTGGTGTTCGGCGAACGCACGCCACGCCTGCGCGAACCGCAGTTGCTGGTCTTCGCCGCCGACCACGGCATTGCGGCGCACGGCGTCTCGGCCTACCCCAGCGACGTCACCTGGCAGATGGTGCACAACTTCCTCGGCGGCGGCGCCGCGGCCAGCGTGCTGGCACGCCAGCATGGGCTGGCGCTGACGGTGGTGGACGTCGGCGTTGCCCACGACTTCGCGCCGCAACCCGGCTTGCTGCAGGCCAAGGTGGCCGCCGGCAGCGCCGACATGACGCAGGGCCCGGCCATGACCGAGGCCCAGTGCCGCGCCGCGCTGCAGGTGGGCCGCAGCGCGGTGGCCGACCGGCCCGGCAACGCGGTGCTGCTGGGCGAGATGGGCATCGGCAACACCTCCGCCGCCGCGCTGCTCACCGCGCGCCTCACCGGCCGGCCGCTGGCGGCGTGCATCGGCCGCGGCACCGGGCTGGACGATGCCGGCCTGCAACGCAAGACCGCCGTGCTGCAGCAGGCCGCCGACCGGCATGCCGACGCCGTCGATCCGCTGGACCTGCTGGCGCGCCTGGGCGGCCTGGAGATCGCCGCCATCGCCGGTGCCGCGCTGCAGGCCGCGGCCGAACGCCGGCTGATCGTCGTCGACGGCTACATCAGCAGCGCCGCGGTGGCCATCGCGGCCGCGCTGTCGCCCGCGCTGCTGCAGCGCTGCGTCTTTGCCCACGCTTCAGCCGAACCCGGCCACCGCGCGCTGCTGGCCCACCTGGGCGCCGAGCCGCTGCTGGACCTGGGCCTGCGCCTGGGCGAAGGCTCGGGCGCCGCACTGGCCTGGCCGCTGCTGGAATCGGCCACGCGCCTTTTGGCCGATATGGCGAGCTTCGACTCGGCCCAGGTCAGCCGCGAGACGGCGGCTTGACCGGGCGCATGAGGCGCGGCCCATGATCCAGCGCGCGATGCACCGCGAATGGCAACGCCTGCTGCTGGCCCTGCAGTTCCTGACCCGCGTGCCGGTGCACACCGCCGTGTTCGACGCCACGGAGCTCAACCGCAGCGCACGCTACTTTCCGGTGATAGGCGCGCTGGTGGGCGCCGCGGGCGCGCTGGTACTCGTCACCACCGCCCGATGGTGGCCGCTGCCGGTGGCCGTGCTGCTGTCGATGGCCGCCACCGTGTGGCTCACCGGCGGCTTCCATGAAGACGGCCTGGCCGACACCTGCGACGGGCTGGGCGGCGCCGTCAGCCGCGAGCGTGCGCTGGCCATCATGAAGGACTCGCGCATCGGCAGCTACGGCGCGCTGGGCCTGGTGCTGATGCTGGGGCTGAAGGCCGCACTGCTGGGTGCCCAGGGCTCGACCACCCGAACCGCCTGCGCCCTGGTGTTCGCCCACGCGGTCTCGCGCGCGGCACCCGTCGTGCTGCTGGCCCTGCTGCCCTACGCGGGCGACGCCGAGCATGCCAAGGCCAAGCCGATGGCGCAGCAGGTGCACGCCGCCGACGTCGCCATCGCACTGCTGATGGCGGCCGCAATCGCTGCGCTGCTGGCCAGGCCGCTGGGCATCGCGCACACCGTGTTCGCGCTGGCTGCCGCCGCGATCGCCACCGCCGCGATGCGCCGCTGGCTGCGCCGGCGCCTGGGCGGCTACACCGGCGACACGCTGGGCGCCACGCAGCAGGGCGTTGAAGCGACGCTGCTGCTGGCGCTGTGCGCGGCATGGTGAGCACGCTGTGGCTCTGGCGCCATCCGCGCGCCATCGGTGCGGCCGGGCGCTGCATCGGCCGGACCGACCTGCGCGTCGACCCGCGCCGCAGCAAGCGCCTCGCGCACCGCGTGCGCGCCACGGCACGGCGCCACGGACTCGCGCACCGCGTCTTCACCTCGCCGCTGGCGCGCTGCCATGCGGTGGGCGCGTGGCTCGCACGCTGGGGCTGGACGCACGTGGTCGACCCACGCCTGCTGGAACTGCACTTCGGCGATTGGGACGGCCGACCCTGGTCGACGATCGGCGAGGCTGAAGTCAGCGCCTGGTCCGCCGATTTGCTGCACCACCGGCCGGGTGGCGGCGAGGCGCTGGCCAGCCTGATCGAGCGCGTGCAATCCTTTTGCGCCGACGCAGCGCCCGACACCCTGGCCATCACCCACGCCGGCTGGATGCAGGCCCTGCACCTGCTGCGCGAGGTGAACGGCGTGATCGACGGCCCCATCACCGCGGTACCCGCCGCGTCCTGGCCCGCGCCCCCCGCTCACGGGAGCCTGCGGCGCATCAGCCTGGGGCGCGCGGACCCGGCGCCTACAATGAAGAATCACCTTGTCGCCGGCACGCCGCCGCGCGACCACGCAGGAGGCGCCGTCCCCTCATGTCCAGATTCGATGAGCTCGCCGAGCGGGTCGAACGGCTCGTGCTCCGGCACGAGGAGTTGAAGCGCACCAACGCGCTTCTGGAGCAGCAACTGAGCAGCGTGACGCACGAGCGCGACAGCCTCAAGGCGCGCCTGGCCGCCGCGCGCACCCGCATCGACGCCCTGCTTGAACGCCTGCCCGCCGATGGCCCGGCGCCCATCGAGAGCGACAAGCCATGAAGCAGATCGAAGCCACCATCCTGGGCCAGAGCTACGTGCTGGCCTGCCCGCCCGGCGGCGAGCAGTTGCTGCTCGAAGCGGTGAACATCGTGGACCGCGAGATGAGCGCCATTCGCGATGCAGGCAAGGTCAAGGCGCGCGAACGCATGGCCGTGCTGGCGGCCTTGAACCTGGCCTACCAGCGCGCCGAACAATCCCGCGCGCCAGCACCGCGCCAAGCCACCCCTCCAGCGGTTCAGCAGGCCTCGGCCGACGCTGCGAACCTGCCCGCGGCGGACGTCGATGCATTGATCCGCCGCATCGATGCAGCCCTGGGCGAAGATGGCCTGTTGCTGTGATGGATTGAGCGTGCACACGGTCCTTCCGCGTGTTTAGAATGGCCTCGTCCGGTGTGCATGCGTGGGTCTTTAACTCCTTGAACCGATGCTCATTGAGCTAGGGCTTGGAACATCGTGAAGCTGGTGCGATCGTCTCGCGTCAGATGAACCCGAAGCCTCGCTGACCTCGCCCACCTGAAACTTGGAACACCAGGGTTCAGGAATGCGGCTCACGGCGCACACCGGACACCCTTCCCCTCGTTCCAACTTCGCTGCAGCGCGCTGCGCTGCTTGAATTCGGCATGCCCGCCTACTGGCTGATGAAGAGCGAGCCCGACGAGGTCTCGATCGACGACCTGGCGCACGCCCCGAAGCAGACGGTGCCGTGGACCGGTGTCCGCAACTACCAGGCGCGCAACTTCATGCGCGACCAGATGCAGGTGGGCGACGGCGTGCTGTTCTACCACTCGTCCTGCGCCGAGCCCGGCATCGCAGGCCTGGCCACCGTGGCCAGCACGGCCTACCCCGACGAGACGCAGTTCGACCCGAAGAGCAAGTACCACGACCCGAAGTCCACGCGCGAATCGCCGCGCTGGCAACACGTGGACGTGAAGCTCGACCGCAAGACGCGGCTGCTGTCCTTGAAGGAGATGCGCACCTTGCCGCAGCTGGCCTCGATGCGCGTGCTGCAGGCCGGCAACCGGCTCTCGATCACGCCGGTGACGCCGCAGGAATGGCGCGCGGTGTGCGCGCTGCTGGACAAGGGCTGAACACCCACCGGGTTCGCCGGCGCCTGCGCGCTGCCCGTCTTCAGCCGCGGCAGGTCAACCGCCCGCGGCCTTGCGCGCCGCGATCTCGTCCATCAGTGCTTCCAGGTCCTCGATCTCGAAGGGCTTGGTCAGCGCGCGCACGTTCTGGCCCAGGTGCGGCAGGCCGCTGCGCAGTTCGTAGCCGGTGCACAGCACCACCCAGGCCAGCGGGTCCTTGGCCAGCAGGCGGCGCGCCAGGTCCGTGCCCGAGAGGCCGGGCAGGCTCACGTCGGTCACGAGCACGTCGAAGGCTTCGCGCTCGATCGCCTCCAGCGCCTGCTCGGCGGTGCCGTAGGAGATGACCTCCCGATCGGCGCCCGCCAGCAGGATGCCGATGGTCTCGCGCAGGTCCTCGTTGTCCTCGACGTACAGAATCTTCACGGCTGGCGCGCGCTTGGGCTGGAGGCGGTGGCTGGAGTGGAGGAGTCTATCGGCGCTGGCCAGGCTGCATCGGCGTCATGGCCTAACGCTTCAGTGACGCGGCATGACAACCCGGCACCCTCAGTCGGTGCCGAAGCGGATGCTGGCCAGTGCCACGGCGTTGCCGCCGCGGTGCCGCGCCTGCGCCAGCGCCGCTTCGCAGGCGGCGATCACGCCTTCCTGCGTCTGCGCGGTGTGCGGAAAGCTGGCCACGCCGACCGACACGGTGAAGCCGAGCTCCTGGCCGTCCAGCGCGATGATCTGCGTCGCGCACTGGCGGCGCAGGCCTTCCATGCGCGAATGCGCGGTGGCCAGGCCCACGCCGGACAACAGCACCGCGAAGCGCCGGTCGTCGATGCGGCAGGACGCGTCCATCGCGCGGGTGTTGCCGCGCAGCAGCCGGCCCATGGCCTCGTGCACGCGTTCCAGCGCGCGGTTGCCGAAGGCCAGCGCCTTCTCGCCGGGCGGGTCGAGCTCCATGTAGACCAGCGAGAACTCGCGGTGCTCGCGCATCGACAGGTCGACCTCGCGGCGCATCTGGTCTTCGAAGTGGGCGCTGGACGACAGGCCGGTGGCCTGGTCGCGCAGCGAGGTGTCGCCCATCTCGCGCCGCAGCGCCACGTTGGCCTTCTGCTGCTGCTCCAGCTGCTCCAGCGCGGCCTTCAGCGCCGCGTCGCGCTGGCGCTGCGCCGTCGGGTCCTGCCACACGCTGCACAGCACGCGGCGTTCGCCCTGCTGCAGCACCAGGCGCAGCACGGTCCAGTCGCGGCGTTCACCGCGCATGTCCACGCGGTGTTCGCTGGCCAGCAGGCCGCGGTGTGCCAGTGCGGTCTGGTCGGCGGTGCGCAGCAGCGCGGTGAGGCTGGGCTCCAGCAACTCGGCATCGGTGCGGCCGGGCAGTTCGGCCAGCGGGCGGCCGATGTAGTCGGCCCAGGCCTGGTTGGCGCGCAGGCAGCGCCCGTCGGACGCGTCTTTCAGCGTCCACATCCAGCCCTGCTGGCCGGCCAGCGCCTCGAACAGCTGGGCCTGCGCCGCATGCAGCGCCGCGGCCGCGGGGTCGGCAACGGGCCATTCGGCCGGATCGATCAGGGCATTCATCTCGTGTCGTTCGGTGGACTTCGACCGCTGACTCCGCCTTGGCGCCTGGAGCGCGCCCGACTCTGTGGTCGTTGTGGGCAGAACGGCCGGGCGGTCCCCGGCTCCCTAAAGGAGATGATACCCACCGGCTCGCACGGGACACCCCCCCGATCGGCCGATCAGCCCATGAGAACCTGCATGCTGTGCTCGTAGAGCGAGGTCAGGTGCTCGAAGCTTTGCAACAAGGCTTCGCTTTCGCGTGCAAGCGTGACGCGGCCGTCCCGCAGCGACACGCCCCGCACCGCCTCCAGCAGGCGCTGCCACTGGCCCCGCGCCACCGCCAGCGTGGCCCGGATCTCTTCGCTGGCCAGCGGCGAGCGTTCCAGATGGATCAGAGCGGCATCGAATTCCGCCACCGAGCCGAGCACCGCCGCCGCAGCCGCCTCGCCTGCCGGCCCGGGCAGGCAGCCGGCCAGCAACGACTGCTTGGCAACCCGCTGCGACAGCATGCGCTGGCGCCCGGCCAGATTCACCACCTGCAGGCTGCGCCGGCCGCTGAGCTGCTGCAGCGTGTCGGTCAGCCGTTCGGCCTGCTCGAGCAGTTGGCTGGCAAGGTCGTCGGCCATCGCCAGGTCCACTGCGGCGCCGCCGCCCAGCAGGGCCTGCAATGCCTGCCACGCGATGGCAGTGTCCTCCCGCAATGGCAGCACGGCATCGGCCAGCGCCAGGCTGGCGAGGCGATCGACGTTGGCGCGCGCGCGTTCCACGGATTCTTCGAGCTGCGCCTCGGCCGCACCGCGCTCGACGCCCAGCTGCACCAGCGCCAGTGACTTGACGATGCGCTGCGACAGCATGCGCAGCTGCCCCGCGCGGTTCACCGCCTCGGCCGCCTCGGCCGCCTCGATGACGGCGCGCGAAACCTCGCCCACGCGCAGGTTGGCCTGCATCGACGCGGTGCGCAGCAGCGCGAAGGCATCCGGCTCGCTGAGGTGGCGCGCACTCATCAGCACGCCCTTGGCACGGTCGACCCACTTGCGCTCGTCCAGCCGCGCCTGGGCACCGGCCAGCTCGCGGCGCAGGCGCTGCTCCCGTTCGAAGCGGGCACGGGCCCGCGGCAGCAGGCGGCGCAGCGCGGCCGCGTCGCAAGGCTCCGGTGCGGCCTCCTGCACGCCGGCGTCGAACACGGCGGCCAGCTGCGCCTCGTCGTCCAGCGCCGCGCCGAACAGCAGCACCGGACGCGGCGCGGTGCTGGCCATCAGCTGCAGCGCCTCCAGCAGGCCGCTGTCGACGACGGCCGCCTCGACGACGACTGCTTCTGGTGCGAGGCGCACGCTGTCGCGCACCAACATGTGACAGGCGCAGCCGCCCGCGATGGGAAGGCCCTCGGCTTCCAGGCGCTGGGCCAGGCCTTCGGCCGCTGCCGCTTCGGGGGCCACGATCAGGAGAGACATCGGCGCTTGCGCTCCGGGCAAGAAGAATGGGACCCGCAAGCATAGGGCCCTGGCCGCTGCACGGATGCAGAGTGCCGGCCGCCGCGACGCCGGCCTTCCCGGCATGGATGTTGCAAAGCACCCCGCGCCGGGTGTGACGATGCACCCGGGCCGGCGCCCGCCGGCCACGCGCCCTGTCATTGCGATCGGTCCCCGATGCGCATCGGGGCCTTGCATGCCAGATCCCCTCTCGCAGCCGCGGCGTCCTGCCGCTTCCCTCCGGCATTCCGCCGCACCGGCTGCGCCCCCTTCCGCACGAGACAGCCCGACACCGATGTCCAGCTTCAAGACCTTCCTCCGTGCCGGGCACAGCCCGACGCTGTTCGCCGCCTTCCTCTACTTCTGCTTCTCGTGCTGCATCTGGGTGCTGAACGGGGCGATGGCGCCGTTCATCAGCGAGACCTTCTCGCTCACGCCCGCGCAGAAGGGGCTGATGCTGTCGATCCCCATCATCGCGGGCGCGCTGATGCGCTTCCCGCTGGGCGTGCTGGCCCAGTACATCGGCCGCAAGAACGCCACCCTGGTGGAGATGGGCCTGATCGCCGTGGCCATGCTGTACGGCCTGGTCTTCGTCAAGCAGTTCAACGACCTGCTGGCCATGGGCGTGCTGCTGGGCATCGCCGGCGCCAGCTTCGGCGTGGCGCTGTCCTTGGGTTCGGGCTGGTTCCCGCCGCAGCACAAGGGCTTGGCCATGGGCCTGGTGGGCGCGGGCAACGTGGGCACCGCACTGTCGGTGCTGGTGGCGCCGCCGCTGGCGCAGTGGCTGGGCTGGCAGTCGGTCTACGGCGTCGCCGCCGCGGCCATCCTGCTGCCGATGGTGGTGATGATCCTGTTCGCCAAGGAGCCGCCGGACGTCGATGCCCACGCCAGCTTCCGCTCGCACATCGCCTGCCTGTTCGAGAAGGACGGCTGGGCCTTCAGCCTGATCTACGGCGTCACCTTCGGCGGCTTCATCGGCCTCACCACCTTCCTGCCCTCGTACTACTTCGACCAGTTCGGGGTCTCGAAGGTGCAGGCCGGGCAGCTGACGATGCTGGCCGCCTTCATGGGCGCGGCGCTGCGCGTGGCCGGCGGCTGGATCTCCGACCGCTGGGGCGGCGTCAACACGCTGACGCTGGTGCTGGTGGTGGTGGCCGTGTCGCTGGTGGCGGTGGCCTTCTCTTCCGGCTCGCTGGTGCTGACCACGCTGCTGCTGATGCTGTGCTTCGCCGCCCTGGGCGCCGGCAACGGCGCGCTGTTCCAGCTGGTGCCGTTGCGCTGGCCCGCCACCACCGCGGTGGCCGGTTCGATGATCGGCGAGATCGGCGCCCTGGGCGGCGGCCTGGTGCCGAACGCGATGGGCCTGTCGAAGCAATACCTCGGAACGTACGCGTGGGGCTTCGTGCTGTTCGCGGTGCTGGCGGTGGTGATGCTGGGCGTGATGCGCGTCATGCAGATCCGCTGGACGCGCACCTGGGCCGAGAAGGGTGGCCGTGCCCGCCCGGGCAGCACCGCCTCGACGGCACCGGCCCCGGCGCGCCGCATCGTGGAGCGCCGTGCGTGAACATGCGGGGCAGCCCGGCCGACACCACGCACCCGGTCCTGCCGGAGGGCTGGTGCTGCTCGCTTCGAACGTTATCTGGGCAGGAACAGCAGCCAGAAGATCAGCAGGCCGTTGACGGCCATCGAGATCGCCAGGCCGATCTTCCACAGCGCCGCCGGGTCGCGGTGGACCAGCGGCGTGGCGGGTGGCGCCGCCAGCGGGCGCGAGGCGCCGCGCTGCAGCGCCAGCATGAACTCCTCCGCGGTCTCGAAGCGCTGGCGCCGGTCGCGCGCCACGGCCTTCAGCACCACGTGGTCGAGCCAGATCGGCACGTCGGGCCGGATGCGCGACGGGGCCACGGGGTCGCGCCGGAAGCGGCCGGTCTGGTAGGGCTCGATCTCGCCATAGGGCAGGCGGCCGGTGAGCCAGCGGTACAGCGTGACGCCCAGCGCGTAGAGGTCGCTCATCGCATCGGCGGCCGCGTGGTCGCCTTCGCCCCACTGCTCGGGGTTCATGTAGCTGGGCGTGCCGGCGTGCAGCGCGCGCACCGCCGCGGGCTCGTTGCCGGACACGGCCACGCCCAGGTCCAGCAGGCGCCACTGCCCGTCCTCGCCCAGGTGCAGGTTGGCGGGCTTGAAATCGCGGTGGATCACGCGCTGCCGGTGCAGCCGCGCCAGGGCCTGCGCGGCGGCCATCGCACCATCGACCGCTTCCTCGGTGCTGAAGCGGCGCTTCTCGGCCAGCAGCTGCTCCAGCGTTGCACCGCTGTGCCAGTCGAACACCACGTAGAAGCAGGACGGATCGCGCTGCGGCCGCACGCGCACGAAGCCGCGGCCGTCGCGCTCGGTCACCGTCTGGCCGAGCCACGCCTCGTGGGCCAGCATCGCGCGCTCTTCGGCGTCGGAAGCACGCGACTCGTGCAGCGTCTTGATCGCCACCAGCTCGCGCGTGGCCGCGTCACGTGCCTGATAGAGGCGATGCACACCGGTGTCGGCCACCAGCGCGGTCACGGTGTAGCTGTCCAGCACATCGCCCACCTTCAGCCGCGGCGCGGCAGGCAGCTGGCGGCCTTGCAGCAGCGCGTCGTCCAGGCGCTGGCTGTCCAGGCCGCGCACCTGCAGCACCAGCGCGGTGGCGTTGTCGCTGCTGCCGGCGGCCAGGGCTTCACGCACCAAAGCATCGGCCGCACCCTGGGCATCGCCGGCCTCGCCCAGCAGCTCGGCCATGCGGCGCGCCTTCAACGTGCCGTGCACGCCATCGGTGCTCAGCAGCAGGCGGTCACCCACCTGCAGCGCGCCCTGGTGGAAGTCGACGCGCACGGTGTCTTCCAAACCGAGCGCACGGGTGAGCTGGCTGCGCAGGTCGGGATGGTCGAGCGCGTGGTCCTGCGTGAGGCACTGCAGCGTGCCGTCGCGCAGCAGCCAGGCGCGCGTGTCACCCACGTGGGCCACCGTCCAGGTCTGGCCCTGCAGCACCAGCACCGTGAGCGTGGTCAGGCCCGACGCGTCGTCACTGCGGCGGCGGTTGTGGTCGGCCAGCCAGGCGTTGTGCGCGCCGATCAGCCGGTCCAGCGCGACGGTGGTTTCCCAGGTCGCCGGCACGCCATGGAAATCATTGACGAGCGAGATCACCGCCGTCTGCGCCGCCGCGCGGCCGTGGCCGCCGGCCGAAACGCCGTCCGCAATCGCCGCGATCAGACCGCGCTCGGCCGTGTCACCGGGCAATGCAGCCGCGAAATCCTCGTTGCGTTCGCGCTGTCCGCGGTCGCTGCAGCGGCCGATGTCGACGTCAAAGCTCATGGAATGGGCCAGGCTGGAATGGCCGCGGATTCTGCGCGACTTGGCACCGTGATTGCTAATCCTCGAATGCCGCTTTGATCTGGGAGAGATGACGATGAGGAAGATGAAGCTCGTGATGGTCGGCAACGGCATGGCCGGCGTGCGCACGCTCGAAGAGCTGCTGAAGATCTCGCCGGACCTCTACGACATCACCGTCTTCGGCGCCGAGCCGCATCCCAACTACAACCGCATCCTGCTGTCGCCGGTGCTGGCCGGCGAGCAGACGATCGACGAGATCATCCTCAACCCGCTGTCCTGGTACGAGGACAACGGCATCACCCTGCACCTGGGCAAGAAGGTGGTGAAGGTGGACCGCGTGAAGCGCCAGGTGATCGCCGAGGACGGCACCACCGCGGAATACGACCGCCTGCTGCTGGCCACCGGCTCCAACCCCTTCGTGCTGCCGGTGCCGGGCAAGGACCTGGAAGGCGTCATCGCCTACCGCGACATCGCCGACACCAACACGATGATCGAGACCGCGAAGCGCTACAAGCATGCGGTGGTCATCGGCGGCGGCCTGCTGGGCCTGGAAGCGGCCAATGGCCTGATGCTGCGCGGCATGCAGGTGACCGTGGTCCACATCATGCCGTGGCTGATGGAGCGCCAGCTGGACGACGTGGCGGGCAAGCTGCTGCAGAAGTCG
>CBIHPZ010000016.1:0-16274 GCA_966211865.1 uncultured Aquabacterium sp. | reverse complement strand
AAATCAGCTCGGTGATTTCACCGATCTCCTGCGACGACTCGCCCAGCCGCTTGATGCGCTTCGAGGTTTCCTGGATCTGGTCGCGGATGGAGTTCATGCCGCCGATCGAGTTCTGCACCGCGGTGAGGCCGGTCTCGGCCGCTTCCAGCGAGCGCCGCGCCACCTCAGCGGACTGCTGCGCCTGCGCCGACACGTCGTTGATTCGCGCCGCCATCTGCAGCACCGACTCGCCGGTCTCGCGGATCTCACGCAGCTGTTCGTCGGAGGCCGCCAGCAGTTCGGTCGACGTGGCTTCCACCTGCTGCGTCGTCTCGGTCACGCGACCCACCGTGCCTTGCACCTGCGACACCAGGGTGCGCAGCTCTTCCACCGTGTAGTTCACCGAGTCGGCGATCGCGCCGGTGATGTCTTCCGTCACCGTGGCTTGCTGCGTCAAGTCGCCTTCAGCAACCGCCTGCAGCTCGTTCATCAACCGCAAAATTGCTGCCTGGTTGGCGTCATTGACGCGCTTGGCTTCCTGCTCCTGGCGTTCGGCTTCCTGCCGCTGCGCCTCGGCCTGCGCGGTCTGGCGCGACTGGTCCTGCACGTACAGGCGCAGGAAGCCCCAGCCACCGGCGACCAGCAGCAAAGCGCCCAGCACGATGCCCAGCACGTGCACGAAGCCGATGCCGCCGCTCTTCGACAGGCGCTCCTGCACCGCTTCCAGGCCCTTGCGCAGTGGCTCGCTGTCCTGCACCACCGCCACCTGCGCTTCACGGGCGGTCACCAGGCCCTGCAGGTTGCCCAGGATGGCGCTGGCCTGCGTGCGGGTGTCTTCGTACTGCTTGACCAGCAGCTGCAGGCGTTCCTTGGTCTGCGCGTCCTTCGTGCCCGGCAGGCGCAGTTCCGGGTTGCCGTTGGCCAGGCCATCGGCGATCTCGCGGAAGCTGTTCAGGTCCTTGCCCAGCAGGAACACGGCCTCGGGGCTCACGCCTTCCATGGTCAGGAACTCGTTCGCGCTCTTGCCGATGCGCTGCGTCAGCATCACCAGCTGGCCGACGGCCGACAGTTCGGCCGCGGACGCGTTCTGCTGCAGCTTCAGCGACGACACCGTCTCGGCGGTTTCCAGCAGGTCGGACGACTGGCGGTTGATGGCGCGCAGCGCCTCGCCCACCTGCGTCAGCGTCTTCTGCTGGCTCAGCACGTGGTTGGCGCTCTTTTCAGCGCGGTCGACCAGCGGCAGCAGCGGATCGACCGTTTCCTGCACCGCGCCCGGCACGGGCGGCAAATCGGTGTCGCCGTTCTTCAGCGCCCGCAGGTTCTTGGCCAGCACGGTCGCCGATTCCTTCACTTCCGGGAAGGCCTGCGCGCTGCCGATCATGGCCTGCGAGACCGCCTTCGCGAGGCGCTGCGACTGCATCAGCGCCTGGCCGGTGGCACCCACCTGGGCGGCGTTCTGGCCGGCGGAGCGCAGGGCCAGGAACACGGACGCCGCCAGCACGATGGCGCCGACACCGATGGTCCAGCCCAGGATGCGCTGCTGCTCGGGCAGCGAGCGGTTGCCGATCAGCGGCAGCGCTGCCGCGCCCGCGCCAGCCGCGGCCGCGGCGCCGGCGTGCAGGCGGGACTCGGCGAACTCCGGCGCCAGCTCCGACGGCGTGGCCTCGGAAATGATCGATGAGTCGCCCGCGGTCGGCAGCGCGTTCATGTCGAGCGTGACGTGGCCCTGGGCGCTGGACAAGGTGTCGGGGTTCACCTCACCGCTCTCGGCGTCGGCCTGCAATTCATCGAAGCCGGCCGCCGGCTCCGGCTGGTCGCCGCCCTTGCCCCACCCCTTGCCTTTGAGTCTGTCCAGCAAGCCCATGACGATTCCTCTACGTTCTTGCCCCGCGCTCGCCCCGCAAGGGCCATGCGCGCGGCGGGGCCGGCTGTTGTGTCAGCCGGCGATGCCCAGAAACTGCTGCTGTCCCGCCAGTTCGGCGAGTCCGATTTCCTGCCACACCTTGCCGCCGGCATCAGCCCAGCGGGTGGCAGCGAATGTCGGCCGTTCTTCGCGGCCTTCTTCATCGCGGCGCATGTCGGCCGCGTGGCGCAGGCCATCCAGCCGGTCGACCAGCAGCGCGCAGTTCATGCCCAGCGATGAATTGAGCGCCACCAGCCGCCCCTGCTCGCGCGCGGGGCCTTCCGGCGGCGCGGCACGCAGGCCCAGGAAGCTGGCCAGGTCGATCACGGCATAGAGACCGCCGCGCAGGTTGGCCACGCCCATCATCCAGCGCTGCGTGTGCGGCACCGGCATCACCGGGCCGACGTCGAAGATCTCGCCCGCCTGCTTCAGCGGAAAAAGCACGCCCTGGCCCGCGCAATCAACCGCCAGCCAGGACTGGCCGGGCTGCTCGGTGCGCACGGCCTGCATGCGTGCGGCCAGGCGACTTTGCAGTTCGCGCAGGGCTTCCTTGTTGGCCATGGACTCTCGCGGCCGGTCAGTCGAACTGCTTGATCTTGGCGATCAGCTCTTCAGGAACCACCGGCTTCACGACATAGTCCTTGGCGCCCTGGCGCATGCCCCAGACGCGGTCGGTTTCCTGGTTCTTGCTGGTGCACATGATCACCGGCACGTCCGTGAAGCGCGGGTCGCGGGTGATGGTGCGGGTGAGCTGGAAGCCGTTCTGGCCCGGCATCACCACGTCCATCAGGATCAGGTCGGGTTTTTCCTCGCCCAGGCGGCGCATGGCTTCCTCACCGCTTTCGGCGGTGCGCACGCTGTACCCGCGCTTGGTCAGCAGCTCGGACAGGAAGTGAAGTTCGGTCTTCGAATCGTCGACCAGCAGGATCTTTTGGACGGGCATGGCAGCACTTCCCCCGTTCAGGCGCCGCAGGCTGCGGGCGTCATGGTTGTGGATGGAGCGCGCCCGGCGTCACCGGGCGGCTGAACTGCTGCACCGCGCGCAGCAGCTGGTCCTTCGTGAAGGGCTTGGTCAGGTACTCCTCCGAGCCGACCATGCGCCCGCGCGCCTTGTCGAACAGGCCGTCCTTGGAAGACAGCATGATCACCGGCACGTGCGCGAAACGCGGATTGCGCTTGATGATCGCGCAGGTCTGGTAGCCGTCGAGCCGGGGCATCAGGATGTCGCAGAAGATGAGTTGTGGATCGTGGTCGTTGACCTTGGCCAGGGCATCGAAGCCGTCTTCGGCCAGCACCACCTCATGGCCGCCCTGGCGCAGGAAGATCTCGGCCGAACGCCGAATGGTGTTGCTGTCGTCGATGACCAGCACCCGGGTCCCGGCAGGAGCCATTTCTGGCACTGGAATCTCCACCGCAACGTTCTCCTATCAGTCCGGCCAGGAGTTGGTGTTCACTGGTTATCGGCAGCGCCGGTCAGATCTGCACCATCTCGAAATCCTCCTTGCGCGCGCCGCATTCGGGGCAGGTCCAGTTCATCGGGACGGCTGCCCAGGCGGTGCCTGGAGGGATACCGTGTTCGGGATCGCCGGCTGCTTCGTCATAGATCCAGCCGCAGATGAGGCACATCCAGGTGCGCGATTCGGTCACGGTCAAGGGGTGGGTTCACTACAATGAAGCGGGCATTGTAGCCACGCGGGTAACCAGAAATACAAGGGCTCGTAGGCACATGCACCACATTCTTCAATTCATTCTCGAGGTTATGTGAAGCCTTCACGATGCGCCTCGCGGAATCACCGACCAACCCCATGAACGCAGACGCCACCCCCGGCGATCCCCCCGTCGAAGACCCGCAGGAAGAAGCGCCGGCGCCCGCCTGCGTGATGTGTGTCAACGCTGCCGATCCTTCCGGGGCTGGCGGCCTGGCCTGCGACGTCGCCACCCTGGCCGCCATGGGCGCGCATGCGCTGCCCATCACCACCAGCGTGCTGCTGCGCGACTCGGCCGAGGTCTTTGACCAGCACCCGATCGACCCCGACGTTATCGCCGAACAGGCGCGGACGATCCTGGAAGACATCACGGTCGTCGGCTGGAAGGTGGGTTTTCTCGGCACGGCCGAAGGCGTCAGCGCCATCGCCGAGATCCTTTCCGACTATCCGGACATTCCAGTCGTGTCGTATTTGCCGAATCTGGGCTGGCTGGACGACGACGTCGCCCAACCCTATTTGGAAGCGTTCCGCGAACTCATCCTCCCGGCGACGGAAGTGCTGGTCGGCAACCACAAGACGCTGACCGACTTCCTGCTGCCGGAATGGGACAGCGAACGCCCCGCCTCGGCGCGTGAACTGGCCGTGGCCGCCGGCGAGCGCGGCACCCGCTTCGTGCTGGTGACCGGCATCATGCTGCCGACCAAGGGCACCGAGCAGTACATCGACAACGTGCTCGCTTCGCCGCAGGGCGCGCTGACGGGCGAGAAGTTCGAGATGTTCGAGACCGGCTTCGTCGGCGCCGGCGACACGCTCTCGGCCGCGCTGGCGGCGCTGATCTCCTCCGGCAGCGAACTGCAGGCCGCCGTGGGCGAGGCGCTCGCCTTCATGGACCAGAGCCTGGACGCCGGCTTCCGCCCCGGCATGGGCGGCGTGCTGCCGGACCGCTTCTTCTGGGCCATGCCACCGGCCGAGGAAGGCCAGGAAGGCGCCGCCGAAGCCGCCGGAACCGAACCCGAACCCGAGCCGCCGGCCGAGACCAAGCCCAAAGGCGCGCAGCGCCGAGTCCACTGAATGCCGCGCAGCGCCGAGTCCCCTGAAGGGTGCACGGCGCCGAGTCCGCACCGAGCGGCGCCCAGCACCCTGAAGCGCCGCACCGCGTCCACCTGCATGGCCAGCCGCGCCGTCGCCGAGAACCACCGTGACCAGCAACGAACTCCTGTTTGAACGCGCCCAGCGCGTGATCCCTGGTGGCGTCAATTCGCCGGTGCGCGCCTTCCGCGCCGTCGGCGGCACGCCGCGCTTCATCGCCCGTGCCCAGGGCCCGCACTTCTGGGACGCCGAAGGAAAGCGCTACATCGACTACATCGGCTCCTGGGGCCCGATGATCCTGGGCCACGGCCACCCGGCCGTGTTGGAGGCCGTGCACCGCGCGGTCGACGAAGGCCTGAGCTACGGCGCCCCCACCGAGCGCGAGATCGAACTGGCCGAGGCCATCGTGGCGCTGGTGCCGGGGCTGGAGCAGGTGCGCCTCGTCAGCTCGGGCACCGAGGCGGCGATGAGCGCCATCCGCCTCGCCCGCGGCGCCACCGGCCGCAGCAAGCTGATCAAGTTCGAAGGCTGCTACCACGGCCATGCCGACGCGCTGCTGGTGAAGGCCGGTTCCGGCCTGGCCACCTTCGGCCACCCCACCTCCGCCGGCGTGCCGGCCGAGGTGGTGCAGCACACGCTGGTGCTGCGCTACAACGACGTGGCGCAGCTGGAGGCCGCCTTCGCCGAGCACGGCGCCGAGCTGGCCTGCGTGATGATCGAGCCCATCGCCGGCAACATGAACTTCGTGCGCGCCAGCGTGCCCTTCATGACCCGCCTGCGCGAGCTGTGCACGCAGCACGGCGCGCTGCTGGTGCTGGACGAGGTGATGACAGGCTTCCGCGTCGCGCTGGGCGGCGCGCAAAGCCTGTACGCCGCCGCCATCCCCGGCTTCCGGCCCGACATCAGCGTCTTCGGCAAGGTCATCGGCGGCGGCATGCCGCTGGCGGCCTTCGGGACGACGCGGGACATCATGCAGAACCTGGCGCCGCTGGGCGCGGTCTACCAGGCGGGCACGCTGTCGGGCAACCCGGTGGCCACCGCTTGCGGCCTGGCCACGCTGAAGGAAATTGCCAAGCCCGGCTTCTATGAAGCACTGACGGCAAAGACCCAGCGCCTGGCCGCCGGCCTGCAACAGGCCGCCAACGACGCCGGCGTGCCCTTCAGCAGCGACAGCGAAGGCGGCATGTTCGGCTTCTTCTTCGCGCCCGAGCTGCCGCAGCACTACGACGCCGTGATGGCCACCGACAAGCCCCGCTTCAACCGCTTCTTCCACGCCATGCTGGACCGCGGCGTGTACCTGGCGCCGGCGCTGTACGAGGCCGGCTTCGTCAGCGCCGCCCACACGGAAGCGGACATCGACGCCACCATCGCCGCCGCGCGCGAGGCGCTGACCACATGATCGAAGCCGTCCAAGCCCTGGGCCAGCCGGCGATGCGGCTGCGCGCCCCTGACGGCGCCGAGGCCACCGTGCTGCTGCATGGCGGCCACATCGTGTCCTGGATCCCGGCCGGCGACGTCGAGCGCCTGTACCTGTCGCCGCAGACCGCGGCCGGCCCCGGCGCCGCGGTACGCGGTGGCATCCCGGTGATCTTTCCGCAGTTCAACCGCCGGGGCGACGGTCCGCGCCACGGCTTCGCCCGCACCCGCGCCTGGCAGTGGGCCGAGGGACACGAGCGCGGCGGCGTGGTCATCGGCGTGCTGCGCCTGACCGACGACGAGGAGACGCGCGCCATCTGGCCGCACCGCTTCGAGGCCGAACTGAGCCTGAGCCTCGCCGGCCTGCGGCTGGACGTCGAGCTGGCGGTGCTGAACACCGGTGACACGCCCTTCAGCTTCACCACCGCGCTGCACACCTACCTGCGTTGCGACGACGTGCGGCGCGCGCGCCTGTCGGGCCTCTACGGCACGCACTACCTCGACACCGTCAACGGCCAGGAGCAGCGGCAGGAGATCGACCCGCAGGGCTTCTCCGGCGAGATCGACCGCATCTATTTCGACGTGCGCGAGCCGCTGTCGCTCAGCACCGCCTTCGGCCGCATGGCGATCGAGACCGAGGGCTTCGACGACGCGGTGGTGTGGAACCCCGGCCCGGAAAAATCACGCGAACTGCCCGACCTGCCCGACGACGGCTGGCTGCAGTTCGCCTGCATCGAGGCGGCCTGCATCGGCCGCCCCGTCACGCTGGCGCCGGGCCAGGACTGGGCCGCGCGGCAGAGCTTCGACGCCTGAGGCGCACGCACTCCTTTAGCGCCTGAATTGGACCCGCCGCCGTGGGCGGCCGCCGGTCGCGCGCTGCTCCCCGGGCCGCGCCCGCGCGTCGGCCGCCGCCAAGCGTGTCCGCCCAGCCCTGCACCGCGCGATCCGCCGCCGCGCCTCCCGCACGTCGGTCCGGGGCAAGCGCCGCGGCCGGCGCACGCACTCCTAGAATCCGCCGCCTTATGCACATCCACATCCTCGGCATCTGCGGCACCTTCATGGGTGGCCTGGCCGCCATCGCGCGCGAGGCCGGCCACAAGGTGACCGGCTGCGACGCCAACGTCTACCCGCCGATGAGCGACCAGCTGCGTGCCCTGGGCATCGAGCTGATCGAGGGCTACGGCGCCGAGCAGCTGGGTCTCCAGCCCGACCTGTTCGTGATCGGCAACGTCGTCACCCGCGGCAATGCGCTGATGGAAGCCATTCTGGACGCCGGCGCCCGCTACACCAGCGGCCCGCAGTGGCTGGCCGACGAGGTGCTGCGCGGCCGCCACGTGCTCGCCGTGGCCGGCACGCACGGCAAGACCACCACCACCGCGATGCTGGCCTGGATGCTGGAATCCGCCGGCCTGCAGCCCGGCTTCCTGATCGGCGGGGTGCCGCAGAACTTCGGCATCTCGGCCCGCTTGGGCACCGGCAAGCACTTCGTCATCGAGGCGGATGAATACGACACCGCGTTCTTCGACAAGCGCAGCAAGTTCGTGCACTACCGGCCGCGCACGGCCATCCTGAACAACCTCGAGTACGACCACGCGGACATCTTCCCGGACCTGGCCGCCATCGAGACGCAGTTCCACCACCTCGTGCGCACCGTGCCGGCCAGCGGCCGCATCGTCGTCAATGGGCGAGAGGAAGCGCTGACCCGCGTGCTCGCGCGCGGCTGCTGGAGCGAGGTGCAGCGCTTCGGCGCCCGCAAGGAAGAGCCCGGCGCGCTGCGCGCCCGCGGCGAGCCGCATGCCTTCGACGTGCTGCGCGGCAGCCTGAAGATCGGCCGCGTCGACTGGCCGCTCATCGGCGAGCACAACCAGCTCAACGCGCTGGCCGCCATTGGCGCGGCGGAACACGCGGGCGTGGCGCCCGACGTGGCGGCGGCCGCGCTGTCCACCTTCGAAGGCGTGCGCCGCCGGCTGGAGCTGCGCGGCGAGGCGCGCGGCATCAAGGTCTACGACGACTTCGCCCACCACCCCACCGCCATGCGCACCACCGTCGACGGCCTGCGCCGCAAGGTGGGCGCGGCGCGCATCCTGGCGGTGTTCGAGCCGCGCAGCAACACGATGAAGCTGGGCGCGATGAAGGCCCAGCTGCCCTGGGCGCTGGAGGAAGCCGACCTCAGCTTCTGCCTGCAGGGCAGCTACGGCTGGGACGCCGCGGAGGCGCTGGCGCCGATGGGCGAGCAGGCCATCGTCGCGGATTCGGTCGACAAGCTGGTCGCCGCCATCGCCCGCGCCGCCCAGCCCGGCGACCACGTGCTGGTGATGAGCAACGGCGGCTTCGGCGGCATCCACGGCAAGCTGCTGGCGGCGCTGGGCGGCTGAGCGCGGCGCCTCAGGCTCACCCGGACCATGGCGACCCGGCGCCTGCTCTACCTGCACGGCTTTCGCTCGTCGCCGGCGTCGTTCAAGGCACGGCGCCTGCACGCCTGGATGCAGGCGCACCGGCCAGATGTCGAATGGCAGTGCCCGCAGCTGCCGCCCTCGCCCGCCGCGGCCTGGGCGCTGATTCAAGCGACGGTGAAGGACTGGCCGCGCGACGAGATGGCGGTGGCCGGCAGCTCGCTCGGCGGCTTCTACGCCACCGTGCTGGCCGAGGCCCGCGGCTGCGCGGCCGTGCTGCTGAACCCCGCGGTGGACCCCGCCCGCGACCTGGCCGCGTACATCGGCGACCAGACCCAGTACCACCGCCCCGAAGAGCACTTCTACTTCGAGCCGCGCTACGTCGATGAACTGCGCGCGCTGACCCCGCCGGCCATCACCCACCCCGAACGCTACGCCGCCGTCATCGCCAAGGGCGACGAGTTGCTGGACTGGCGTGAGATGAGCGCCCGCTACGCCGGCGCCCGCATCCGCCTGCTGGAAGGCAGCGACCACGCGCTGTCCGACTTCGACGATCACCTCGATTGGGTGCTGGCGCAACTGGGGCTCGCGCCGGACGGCAGCCCCGCAATGGGACAATCGCCCGGGTGAATTACGCCCTGTTCGACGACGCCGGCAAATTCCTCGCCGGCCGCGTGATGTCCGACACCGATACCTCGATGCAGATCGAGCTCGATTCCGGCAAGCGCGTCAAAGTGAAATCCGCCAACGTGCTGCTGCGCTTCGACAAGCCGCAGCCGGCCGAGCTGATCGCCCGCGCCCAGGCGCTGTCCGCCGACATCGACCTCGACCTGGCCTGGGAATTCGCGCCCGAAGGCGAGTTCGGCTTCGATGAGCTGGCGCGCGACTACTTCGACGCCGGCGCCGGCGTCGAGCACCAGGCCGCCGCACTGTTCCGCCTGTTCGAGGCGCCGCACTACTTCCGCCGCGCCGGCAAGGGCCGCTTCAAGAAGGCGCCCGAGGACATCGTGAAGGCCGCCCTGCTGGGCATCGAGCGCAAGAAGCAGCTGGCCGCGCAGATCGACCAGTGGGCCGCCGAGCTGGTGGCCGGCACCTGCCCGCCGCCGGTGCGGGAGCAGCTCTACCGCATCCTCTTCAAGCCCGACAAGAACGGCCCCGAGTACAAGGCCGTGGTCGAGGCGGCGCGCCGTTCGCAGCGCGCGCCGCTGGACCTGCTGAAGGGCGCCGGTGCGATCGACTCGGCCTACCAGTTCCACTGGCGCCGCTTCCTGTTCGAGCAGTTCCCCAAGGGCACGGGCTTCCCGGCCCTGGCCGCGCCCGCCATCAAGGACGACCTGCCGCTCGCCGCCGTGCAGGCCTTCTCGATCGACGACTCGCAGACCACCGAGATCGACGACGCGCTCTCCGTGCAGGGCCTCGGCACCGGCACCGTCACCTTCGGCGTGCACATCGCGGCGCCGGGCTTGGCCATCACGCCCGATTCGCCGCTGGACAAGGTCGCGCGCGACCGCCTGTCCACCGTCTACATGCCGGGCTGGAAGATCACCATGCTGCCCGACGAGGTGGTGCAGGCCTACACGCTGATTGAAGGCCGCGACTGTCCTGCCGTCAGCGTCTACTTCCGCTTCGATGAAGCCACGCTGGCGCTGCAGGGCCACGAGACCAAGGTCGAACGCGTGCCCATCGCCGCCAACCTGCGGCACGACAAGCTGGACGACGTGATCACCGAGGCCTCGCTGACCGGCGAGGCGCCGGCCGATTACGCCTTCGCGCCCGAACTCGCCTTCACCTTCCGCCTGGCGAAGCACCTGAAGGCCGGGCGCGAGGTGGTGCGCGGCAAGCCCGAGAACTTCAACCGCCCGGACTACAACTTCCGGCTGACCGGCAACGACGGCGAGCCGCAGGGCACGGAGACGGTGCAGATCACCGAGCGCCGCCGCGGCGCGCCGCTGGACCTGATCGTGTCCGAGGCCATGATCCTGGCCAACAGCCACTGGGGCGGCCTGCTCGCCGAATGCGGCGTGCCGGGCATCTACCGCAGCCAGGCGAGCCTCGCGCCCGGCATCAAGGTGCGCATGGGCGTGAAGCCGGCGCCCCACGCGGGGATGGGCGTGGCGCAGTACACCTGGGCCACCTCGCCGCTGCGCCGCTACGTCGACCTGGTGAACCAGTGGCAGATCATCGCCGCCGCGCGCCACGGCCGCACCGCCGCGCTGGCCGCGCCCTTCAAGCCCAAGGACGCGACGCTGTTCTCGGTGATCTCCTCGTTCGACGGCGCCTACAGCGCCTACAACGACTTCCAGCACGGCATCGAGCGCTTCTGGGCCCTGCGCTGGCTGGAGCAGAACGCGGTGACCGAACTGGACGCTGCCGTGCTGAAAGATGGCCTGGTGCGCGCCGACAGCCTGCCGCTGGTCTTCAAGGCGCTGGGCTGCGACGGCCTGCCGCGCGGCACCCACGTGCGCGTGCGCCTGACCGGCACCGACCTGCTGACCCTGGACCTGCACGCCACGCTGCTCACGCGGCTGGATGAGCCGGTCGAAGGGCAGGCCGAAGCAGCCATCGAGGACGACGCCGACGACGAGACCGAGGCCGCCGCGCCGCTGGCGCTGGCGATCGACGTCACGGACGCCGAAGGCAGCGCCGGCGATGGCGCCGAGCCAGCCCCCGCCGCGCCCGCCGCCTGATCCACCATGCCCCTCGTGCGGCCCAAGTTCGGCACGCTGCATGCTGCGCTGGCGTTCTCGCTGGTGCTGCACGCCGGCGTGCTGACGCTGCGCTTCGTCGATCCCGAAGGCTTCAACCGCGCCTTCAAGGACACGCCGCTCGACGTCATCCTGGTCAACGCCAAGTCGGACGACGTGCCCCAGAAGGCGCAGGCCATCGCGCAGGCCTCGCTGGCCGGGGGTGGCGACGCCGACGCTGGTCGCGCCACCTCGCCGCTGCCGGCCATGGCGCAGTCGGAAGTGGGCGACGCCAGTGAAGAGGCGCACCGCCGCGTCGACCAACTGCAACAGGAACAGCAGCAACTGCTGGCCCAGGTGCGGCGCGAGGTGGCCATGCTGCCGCCGCCCGACCCCCAGCGCGAACGCGGCACGCCGCAGGAGCGCGAGCAGGAAGAGCGCCGCCGCCAGTTGCTGAAGCTGCTGGCCGAGATCGAAAAGCGCATCAACGACGAAAACGCGCGGCCGAAGAAGCGCTACATCAGCCCGGCCACGCGCGAAGAGGTCTACGCGCTGTACTACGACCGCCTGCGCCGCAAGATCGAGGAACGGGGCACGCGCGACTTCCCCGAATACAAGGGCAAGAAGCTCTACGGCGAATTGACCATGAACGTCACCATCGACGCCCGCGGCCGCGTGGTCGAGGCGGAGGTCGTGCGCGGCTCCGGCAACCGCGTGCTGGACCGGCGCGCCGTCGCCATCGTGCAGGCCGCCGCGCCCTACGGCCCCTTCACCAAGCCGATGCGCGAGCAGGCGGACCAGATCGTCGTCACCTCCCGCTTCCGATTCACCCGCGAGGATGGGCTGGAAACCACCCTCGGCGCGACGCCTTGAACGCCTCGAACTCCCGTCATGCCCCTGCCTGACCGCTACGCCGTGCTCGGCCACCCCGTGGCCCACAGCCAATCGCCCTTCATCCACGCCGCCTTCGCCCGGCAGACCGGCGAGGCCATCGACTATGGCCGCATCGAATGCCCGTTAGGCGCCTTTGAGGCGACCGTGCGCGCGTTCATCGCCAGTGCCGATCCGGCGCAGGGGCTCGGCCCGGCGCGCGGCTGCAACATCACCGTGCCCTTCAAGTTCGAGGCACCGGCGCTGGCGCGGCGGCTGTCGCCGCGGGCCGCGCTGGCGCAGGCCGCCAACGTGCTGCGGTTCGACGACGACGACGAAGGCTGGTTCGCCGACAACACCGACGGCATCGGCCTCGTCAACGACATCGAGCAAGGTGCCGGCCTGCAACTGGGTGGGCGGCGGCTGCTGCTGGTGGGCGCGGGTGGCGCGGCCGCCGGCGCGCTGGGGCCGCTGATCGAAAAGGCGCCTGCGCTGGTCGTCGTCGCCAATCGCACGCCGGCGAAGGCCGAAGCGCTGGTGGAACGCCACCAGGCGCTGGCCGTGCAGCATGGCGTGGTGCTGCGAGCCACCGGCCTGGACGACTGCGGCAGCGGCTACGACGTGGTGCTCAACAGCAGCGCCAGCAGCCTGGCCGGCGCACCGGTGCCGGTGGCGCCCCAGGTGCTGGCGCCCGGCGCGCTGGCGCTGGACATGATGTACGGCCCCGCCGCCGCGCCCTTCCTCGCCTGGGCGGCGCAGCACGGCGCGCAGGGCCGCGATGGACTGGGCATGCTGGTGCACCAGGCGGCCGAGGCCTTCCACCTGTGGCGCGGCGTGCGGCCGGACCCGCTGCCGGTGCTCGCCGCGCTGCGCGACAAGCTGGCCGCCGGCCGCTGATTCCATCGCCATGGCCGGCGCCAGAACCATCGCACGCGCGCTCTGGCGTCCGCTGGCGCTGGTGCTGGTGTGCCTGCTGTCGCTGCAGCTGTACTTCGTCGGGCGCATTGCATTGATGGCGCTGGTCGACCCGCAGTCGACCACCTTCCAGCGCAGCGAGGCCTGGCGCCTGCTGATCGAGAAGCAGCACATCGCCTGGAGCCAGCAGTGGACGGACGGTGATCGCATCGGCGCGAACTTGAAGCGCGCGGTGATCGCCAGCGAAGACGCCGGCTTCGCCGAGCACAGCGGCGTCGAGTGGGACGCGATCGAGAAGGCCTGGGACAAGAACCAGCGCAGCGAGGCACAGGCCCAGCGCCGTGCCGCACGGGCGCCGAATTCGGCGGCGGCCAAGCGTCCGCCCAAGGTGATCGGTGGCTCCACGATCACGCAGCAGCTGGCGAAGAACCTTTTCCTCTCCGGCGAGCGCACGCTGGCGCGCAAGGCCCAGGAATTCATGCTGACCCTGGCGCTGGAGGCGCTGCTGTCCAAGCAGCGCATCCTGGAGATCTACCTCAACAACGTCGAGTGGGGCGAAGGCGTGTTCGGCGCCCAAGCCGCGGCGCGCCACTACTTCCGTACCGACGCGGCGCGGCTGGACACCTATGCGGCCGCCCGGCTGGCGGTGATGCTGCCGGCGCCCAAGCGCTTCGAAAAGAACCCCGGCTCCGGCTACGTGCAAGGCCGCGCGGCCACCATCGTCGCCCGCATGCCGGCGGTCGAATTGCCCTGAGCGCGGCTGCGCGGCGGCCCCTTCCTACAATCTGATGATGGCCGCCACGCTCACCGCCGAAATCGCCGCCTCCGCCGCCCGGCTGGTGGTGGAAGACGGCATGGAATACGGCCCGGCCAAGCGCAAGGCCGCCCGCCAGCTGGGCCGGGCGTCGGTCCGCCCCGCGGAACTGCCCAGCAACGAGAGCGTGGAAGACGAGGTGCGCGACTACATCGCCCTCTTCTGCGCCGACACCCAGCCCGCCGAGCTGCGCGCCCTGCGCGAACTGGCGCTGACCTGGATGGAACGGCTGGCGGAGTTCCGCCCGCACCTGGCCGGCGCCGTGTGGCGCGGCACGGCCACGCGGCATTCCGCGATCCACCTCGACCTGTACTGCGACGACTCCAAGTCGGCCGAGATCGCGCTGATCAACCGCGGCATCGACTACGACAGCACCACGCGGCCGGACGGCGCTGGCGGCGACGTGCCAGTGCTGGTGATCGGCTCCCGTTCCGCGGCGCTGGGCGAGACCGTGACGCTGCTGCTCAGCGTGCTGGACCACGACGACCTGCGCGGCGCGCTGAAGCCCGACGGGCAAGGCCGCAGCTGGCGCGGCGACGCCGAGGCGCTGAAACGCATGCTGGCGGCGGAGTCACCGTCATGACGTCGCGCCGGATGCTGCTCACGGGTGCGCTCGGCACCGCGGCTGCGGCGGCCGGGGTGGGCATCGGCTGGTGGCATCGCCGCGCGGAGGCCAACGATCCGCTGGCCGCGATGTGGGACATGCGCTTCGAGCGCCCCGAGGGCGGCGAGCTGGCCATGCAGACGCTGCGCGGCAAGCCGCTGCTCATCAACTTCTGGGCCACCTGGTGCGCACCCTGCGTGAAGGAAATGCCCGAGATCGACCGCTTCGCGCGGGAGTTCGGCAAGCACCAGGGCCAGGTGCTCGGCCTCGCCATCGATGGGCTGGCGCCCGTGCGCCAGTTCCTGGCCAAGGTCAAGGTCGGCTTTCTGATCGGGCTCGGCGGCCTGGACGGCACCGACCTCGTCCACCAGCTCGGCAACCTCCAGGGGAGCCTGCCCTTCACGGTCCTCATCGACGCGGACGGCAACATCGTCCAGCGCAAGATGGGCGAGACCGACCTCAATGAGCTGCTGGGCTGGCTGAAGCAGATCTGAGCCGATCAACGCCGATCTGCACCGATTGCGCGACAAAGGCGCCGCCATCTGCTGGAAAACCGCAGAATCCCGCAAGCGCGGGCACCGCGCAGCGAACTTGCACTTTCAGCAAACACGTTGTGCCACAATCGCGCGCCTTTCGCGGCTGATGCCCACATGTTGCGCGCATCAGGCCGCTCGATCCGAATAACTCGCAAGGAGTGCGTCGCATGGACCTGCGCAAGCTCAAGACCCTGATCGACCTCGTCTCGGAATCCAACATCTCCGAGCTGGAAATCACCGAGGCCGACGGCAAGGTGCGCATCGTGAAGGCGGACGCGCGGCCGACCGTGATGATGACTGCGGCGCCCGCCATGGCGACGATGCAAGGCGCGCAGATGGCCGCGGCGCCGATGGCCAGTGCCCCGGCGCCCGCCATTCCTGCCGCGCCGGTCGAGACCGGCCACGTGGTCAAGTCACCGATGGTGGGCACCTTCTACCGTGCGTCCAGCCCCGGCGCCAAGCCCATGGCCGAGGTCGGCCAGGCGGTCAAGGAAGGCGAAGCGATCTGCATCATCGAGGCCATGAAGATCATGAACGAGATCGAGGCCGACAAGTCCGGCACGGTCACCAAGGTGCTGGTCGAGAACGGCCAGGCGGTCGAATTCGGCCAGCCGCTCTTCGTCATCGAGTGAGCGGCGGACGCCCACGATGTTCAAGAAGATCCTGATCGCGAACCGCGGGGAAATTGCCCTGCGGATCCAGCGCGCCTGCCGCGAGATGGGCATCAAGTCCGTCGTCGTCTATTCGGAAGCCGACCGCGAGGCCAAGTACGTCAAGCTCGCCGACGAGGCGGTCTGCATCGGCCCCGCGCCCTCGGGCCAGAGCTACCTCAACATGCCGGCGATCATCTCGACCGCCGAGGTGACCGACGCCGAGGCCATCCACCCCGGCTACGGCTTCCTGTCCGAGAACGCCGACTTCGCCGAACGCGTCGAGAAGAGCGGCTTCACCTTCATCGGCCCGACGCCGGACTCCATCCGCATCATGGGCGACAAGGTCTCGGCCAAGCAGGCCATGATCAAGTCCGGCGTGCCCTGCGTGCCCGGCTCGGAAGGCGCCCTGCCCGATGACCCGAAGGTGATCGTGCAGACCGCGCGCGCCATCGGCTATCCCGTCATCATCAAGGCCGCCGGCGGCGGCGGTGGCCGCGGCATGCGCGTGGTGCACACCGAGGCCGCGCTGCTGCACGCGGTGCAGACGACGCGCACCGAAGCCGGCGCCGCCTTCGGCAACCCGGCCGTGTACATGGAGAAGTTCCTCGAGAACCCGAGGCACATCGAGATCCAGATCCTGGCCGACCAGCACAAGAACGCGGTGTGGCTGGGCGAGCGCGACTGCTCCATGCAGCGCCGCCACCAGAAGATC
>CBIHPZ010000015.1:0-16357 GCA_966211865.1 uncultured Aquabacterium sp. | reverse complement strand
GCTTGAAGGGAATGGCGCAGCCGCCGAGCAAGGCGGCGGCGCACAGGAAGGCGGCCGGGTCGAAGGCGGCGGGGCGGAAGGCGGCGATGCGCATGGCGGGTCTCCGCGAGGCAGTGGGAATGAGGGACGCGATCTTCGCGCGCGGCCCCGGGGCCGCGCAGCCCGCCCAGCCAACGCCCTGCTGCCTTCCCGGACGGCCGCCCGCTGCCGTGCCGCGTGCCGGGTCAGTGCCCGCCGGCCTGGCGCGGCGCCAGGGACTTCAGGTAGGTGAAGGCCGCGTCCAGGTCGGTGTCGCTCATCTGCGCCAGCGCCTCGAAGGGCATCACCGGGCTCACCGCGCTGCCGTCGGGCCGCTTGCCGCTGCGCATCATGGCGCGGAAGGCGGCCGTGTCGGCATAGCGCGCCATGGCGCTGCCTTCTCCGGGCGTCAGGTTGGCCGCGGCCGGCCAGTCCGGCGGGCCGCCGGGGATCTTGCCGCCCGACAGGCCCGGCCCATGGCAGCCGGTGCAGCTTTGCGTGACGTAGCGGCCATGCTCCACCGTCACCCCCTCGGGCACCGGCTGCGCGGGCGGCAGCGCGTGGTCGATCTGCGAGGCGGCGTCGTTGATCACGCCCAGCCCGTACAGCACGCGCACCGGCACCGGCAGCTGGATGACGGCCGCGCCACCCGGCTGCGGCGGCAGCGAACGCAGGTAGGAAGCGACGGCGCCGACGTCGGCATCGGTCCAGCGCGCGAAGTCGCCGGAGGGCATCACCATCAGCGGCCGGCCGTCGGGCTTCACGCCGTGGCGCAGGGTGCGTTCCCAGTCTTCGGCGCTGTAGTGCGCGGCCGGGCTGGCGCCCCCCGGGCTGATGTTGGGGCCGGCCAGCTTCAGGCCGCTCTTCTCGTCGTTCACGAACACGCGGCCACCGGCATTGGCGCCATGGCAGTCGGCGCAGCCGCGCGAGAGGTACAGGTAGCGCCCGCGCTCCAGCGTGGCCGGGTCGTGGCCCAGCGGCACGGCGTGGCGCGGCACGTCCACCGTGCGGGCCTGCTTGGCGCCCGCGTTCCAGTGGCCGAAGGCGACGGCCGTGGCGCCGACGGCCAGCAGGCCGGCGAGGCCGATGAGGGTGAATCGAATCCAGCGCTTCATGGTGTCACTTGCTCTTGGTCGTGTGGAGGGTGCGGCGACGGCGGCAGGGTAGGAGCGGCGCCCCGCGCCGCCCAGCCGCCGCGCCTGAAGGCAGCCTTGCGTCCGGCGCAACGGTGGACCGCGGCGCGACGGACGCGGCGGCCCCGATGGCCGGGTCTACGCGTCAAAGCCAGAGGCGGATGACGGAGAAGTCGTAGTTGCTGCCACTGGCCTCGCCGGCCTGGATGGCGCGCACGGTGGACACCCGCGGGTCGGCCTGCAGCACCAGGCCATGCGCGATGTCGCTCTTGGTGCCGGCGGCCGTCGGGTTGATGGCGACGCCGGCATTGCCGAAGCTGGCGTCCAGCTGGCCGCTGGCATCGATGCGCAGCGCCGCGAAATCACCCGCCGAGCTGTTGCCGGTGTAGACCCAGCCGCCCAGCACCAGCTTGCCGTCGGCCTGGCGCACCAGCGCGGTGGCGCTGTCCCAGTTGGTGCTGCTCACCGCCTGGATGAAGCGGCCGCCGGTGCCGAAGCTGCCGTCCAGCGTGCCCTGCGCGGTGAGCTGCACGGCCGCGAAGTCGTTCGCCACGCCGCCGGCCAGCACCGCCTGGCCACCCGGCAGCAGCACCACCGCGCGGGCCGCGCCGATGTTGGCGTTGAAGAGGTTCGTCACCTTGCCGCCCGTGCCGAAGCCCGCGTCCAGCTGGCCGTTGGCGCGGTAGCGCGCGGCCTGGAAGTTGCCTTCGCCGCCCACGGCCAGGATGCGCTGCTCGCCATCGACCACCGGCAGCGCCAGCGCGTAGATGCTGTCCTTGCCGGCGTTCGACGAGATCGCCGTCACCACCTTGCCGCCATTGCCGAAGGCCGGGTCCAGCGTGCCGTTGGGCAGGTAGCGGGCCAGCGCGAAATCGACGCCGCTGGTGGACGCGCCGCTCTGGCTTTCGCCGCCGACGACGATCTTGCCGTCGGGCTGGATGGCCACCGCCAGCGCGCGGTCGGCGTCGTTGCTGAAGGACGTGATGACCTTGCCGCCGGCGCCGAAGCTGGGGTCCAGCGTGCCGTCGGCCAGGTAGCGCAGCACCAGGAAGTCCTGCCCCGTGGCCGCCTGCGCGGTGCTGCCGACGACGACGATGCGGCCATCCGCCTGCACGGCCAGGGCCAGCGCGGTGTCGTTGTTGGCGCCCACCGGCGTCACCAGCTTGCCGCCGGTGCCGAAGCTCGCGTCCAGCCCACCGTCGCGCCCGTAGCGCACCAGCGTGACAAAGGTGCCGGCGTTGTTCGAGCTGGACCCGGCCACCACCACCTTGCCGTCGGGCTGCACGGCCACGGCGTTGGCGTAGTCCTCGAAGCCGACGGGCGTGGTCTGCACGCCGCCGCCGAAGCTGGTGTCCACGCTGCCCGCCGCGCCGCGCACGGTGACGCTGAGCGGCTTGTGCAGCAGCGCGCCGGTGGCGGTGGCCGTGAGGTGGGCGGTCTGCGGCAGCGAATGCGGCGCGCCGGCCTGGGCGCTGAGGACGATGTCGGCCGTGGTGGCGTTGGCGGCGATGGTGGCGCTGCTGGCCGTCACGCCCGCGGGCAGGCCGCTCAAGCCCACCTGCACCGCGCCGGTGAAGCCGGCGGCGCGCGCCAAGGTCAGCCGCACGGTGGTCGACTGGCCCTGCTGCACCAGCGCCTTGTCGGTGGACAGGGCCAGCGTGTAGGGCGCGGGGGCGATGTAGTCGGTCAGCTGGCCCACCGGCACGGGCGCATTGCCGAAGGGGCCGCCCATCACGTACACGCCCTGCAGCGGCACGCCGGCGCCTTCGGTGGTCACCACGCCCAGGTAGACGCCGGTGTCGGGGTAGTGGCGGTAGGCGAACGGGGCCAGCTGCTGCGTGGCCTCGCGGGTGGGGAAGAAGCCGGGCAGCTGGGCCTCGGCGAAGTCCAGCAGCTGGGCGGCGGCGGTGGCGGTGTCCACCGCCTGCGCGGCGGCGCTGGCTTCACCGGCAGCGCGGGCGGCCAGGGCCTGGCGCAGGGACTGGGCGGCGGCTTCGGCGCTGATGGGTGCGGCGTTGGCGGAGGCACGGCCGGGTGCGGCGGCAGCGCCTGCGTCAGCCGCTGCGGCGGGCGCGGCCTGGGCCGCGGCGGTGGTGGTGTCGTCACTGCCACCGCCACAGGCCGCCAGCACCGCGGCGGTCAGCGTGGACAGCGCCAGGTTGCGGGCGCGGGTGGCAGCGCGGGGCAGAAAAGGGGCGGACATGGGACTCTCTCCAGTGCGTTTGCGTCGATTGCGGCGCACTGTAGGAGCCGGCCCGCGCGGGCGCATGGCCCGATCGGGCCATTGCCCGGGTCAGCGGCGGGCCAGCACCACCCTGCCGCCGGGCGGTCCGTCACTTCCCTCGACAGGTTGCGCGCAGCGGCCAGCGGTGACTCGCCTGCCGGGGCGAATTCCCGGCGCCGTGCACCGAACCAGAAGACCACCGTGCGACCGAAGGGGCTGCGTCCAAACGCCCCCGCCGCTGGCGATCCCGCAACAGCGATCACGCCGGCCAGGAAACCTTCCAAAGCGCCTCCAGCTCCTCGTAATCCCGCACCGCCGCAATCACATTCTCATAACCAGCAAACGCCTCAGCCGGCAAAGACGTCGTCAACACCACCGTCCGCATCCCCGCCCGGCGCGCAGCCTCCACCCCCAGCAGCGCGTCCTCGAACACGATGCAGTCCTCCGCCCGCGCCCCGCAGCGCTTGGCCGCCATCTCGAACACGTCCGGCGCCGGCTTGCCGCGCTGCACGTCGCCCGCGCCCACCACCGCGTCGAAGTGCCCGCGCAAGCCCAGCCCGTCCAGCGTGAAGCGCACATTCCCCTCCGGTGCCGCGGTCCCCACCGCCAGCGCAATCGACTTCGACTGCGCCCGCGCGATGAAGCGCTGGAAACCCGTGATGGGCCGCAGGTGTGGCGCGTACATCGTGCGATAGAACCCGTCCTTCTCCAGCGCCAGGGCCTGGCACTCGGCATCGGACAGGTCGGGCTTCAGCCAGTCGCGCAGGATCTCGCGGCTGTGCCGGCCGGCGGTGCGGCGGAAGAAGTCGGCCTCGTCGATCGTGCGTCCGTGCTGCTGGAAGAAGCGGGACCAGGCGGCGTTGTGCCAGGCCATGTTGTCCACGATCGTGCCGTCCATGTCGAAGAGAAATGCGCGCCTCATCGGCTGGGTCTCCTGGGTCATTGAAGGTGAATCACGCGGCCTTCGGCCGCACTGCGCTGCGCCGCCTCGATCACGCGCATCACGGCCACCGCGTCGTCCACCGGCACCGGTGACGGCGCGCCGTGCGCAATGGCTTCGCGCAGGCCGCGGTAATAGGCGTGGTGGGCGCCGGCCAGGGTGGGCACGCGGGTGGCCACGGCCACGCCGTCGCGGTCCAGCACCCGTTCACCGTAATCGGACTCCTTGTCCAGCCCCCAGCCATTGCTGCCCGGATCGCCGGTGGGCGCACGCCCCGCGCGCAGCGCGTCTTCCTGCGGGTCGAAGCCATGCTTCACGAAGCTGCCGTGCCGCCCGTGCACCGCAAAGCGCGGCCCCGGCTGCCGCACCACCGACCCGGCGTGCAGGATGACGCGCAGGCTGCCGGCGTAGCGCAGCACCAGGTGGAAGTAGTCGGGCGCGCTGGCGCCCGTGCGCTGCAGGCCCACGTCGGCCATCACGCTCAGCGGCTGGCCGAACAGCAGCAGCGCCTGGTCGATCAGGTGCGGCCCCAGGTCGAACAGCGTGCCGGCGCCGGGCACCGCACCGTCCTCGCGCCAGCGCACGCGCACCTCGGGGCGGTAGCGGTCCAGCGTGGAGATGAAGGTGTTGATCTCGCCCAGCACGCCGGATTCGACCTGCTGCCGCACGGTCAGGAAGTCGTTGTCCCAGCGCCGGTTGTGAAAGACACTGAGCAGCCGGCCCTGCGCGGCCGCCAGCGCGCGCAGGTCCTCGCTTTCAGCCACCGTGATCGTGAAGGGCTTGTCCACCACCACGTGCTTGCCGGCCAGCAGCGCGCGCCGGGCCAGCGGATGGTGGGTGTCGTTGGGTGAGGCGATGACCACCACGTCCACCTCCGGCGTGTCGATCAGCGCCTGCGGGTCGGCATGGATGCGGGCCCGGGGGTGCGCGCGCTGCGCCACCTCGGGCCGGGAACTGGCGATGTGCGACAACGCCAGGCCCGGCACCGCGCCGATCAGCGGCGCATGGAAGGTGGCGCCGGCAAAGCCGTAGCCGATGAGGCCGATGTTCAAGTCCTGCACGGTGCCGTGCTCCTGAAGCGGTTTCATGCGTCGGCACCATGCCGGCGCAGCCCGGAATCTACGCAAGCGAGAATGACCGCACCAGCGACTTGTTTTGCATGGAACACATGAATGAAACTCAAGTGACGGCGAATCCGGCGGCCAGACGCCGCCGCCTGCCTTCGCTGCACCAGCTGCGCGCCTTCGAGGCCGCGGCGCGCCACGGCAGCATCACCCGCGCCGCGGCCGAGCTTCACGTGACGCAAAGCGCCATCAGCCACCAGGTGAAGGCGCTGGAGACGCACTTGGGGCTGGCGCTGATCCAGCGGCGCGGCCGCGACATCGTGCTCACGCCCGCGGGCGCCGCCTACTACCCGGAGCTGGAAGCGGCGCTGGACCGCATGGCCGCCGCCACCGAACGCATCGCCCACCAGCCGGCGCGCGCGTCGCTGACGGTCAACGCCACCTCCAGCTTCGCCGCGCGCTGGCTGATTCCGCGCCTGGCCTCGTTCTGCGCCGCGCAGCCGGGCATCGACGTGCGCCTGGCCACCACCGCGAAGATGCTGGATTTCAGCCCGCACGAGTTCGACGTGTCCATCCGCTGCTTCGACGAGGCCACGCTGCAGGCCATGAAGAAGCGCCGCGACTGGGACGCCGTGGCCAGCGTCGGCTTCCTGCCCGAAAGCAAGTTCCCGGTGTGCAGCCCGCAGCTGTTGAAGCTGAAGGACAAGCCGCTGAAGAAGCCGGCCGACCTGCGCCACCACACGCTGCTGCACGCCCGTTCAGCCCCCACCGCCTGGCCCGACTGGCTGCAGGTGGCCAAGGTGCCACGGCTGAAGCGCGAGTCGGAACTGACCTTCGAGCACATGCACTTCGCGCTGCAGGCCGCTTCACGCGGCATGGGCCTGGCGATGGGCAGCCTGCCGCTGGTGCAGGAAGAGCTCGACAACGGCACGCTGGTCATCCCCTTCCCGGGCATCGAGAGCGACCCGAAGTTCTACCACCTTTTGTACGCGTCCACGGGAACGGTGAAGCCGGAGATCGAGGCCTTCAGCCACTGGCTGCTGGATGCGGCCCGGCGGCCGCCGCCGTCGATGGACGCGGCGGCCTTGCCGGTGGCCATGGCCCCGCCGGCGGCCGGCCGCCGCAACGCGGGGCGCGCCGGGGGCGAATGAGGCGGCGGCGTTGGCGCGGCATTGGCGCGTCGTGGGGCGTGTAGTGGGCGCCGTCGCCGGCGATCGACTGTGGCGCCGGCGGCCCCGTGGGCATGCGCATTGCCAGCGGCGCCGGCATGACCCCGCTTCCGATGGACCGCGGCCTGGCCTGGCGCCTGCTGGCGGCGTTGCTGCTGATCGCGCTGGCCTGGACCGTGCGCGAAACCCTGCTGCTGGTCTTCGGCGCCATCGTCGTCGCGGTGCTGCTGCGGGCGCTGGCGCTGCCGCTGGTGCGGCGCGCCGGCCTGAAGCCGCGCCGCGCCGTGCTGGTGGTGCTGCTGGTGCTGCTGCTGGTGCTGGGCGCGGGCCTGTGGCTCATCGGAGCGCCACTGGCCGAACAGCTGCAGACCCTGCGCAGCGCCCTGCCGGAGGCCTGGGCCGCGCTGCGTGGCTGGCTGCAGAAGCTGCCGGCCGGCGACCGCCTGCTGCAGTGGATGACCGACCTCGGCGACGTCCCGCTGCCGTGGAAGAACCTCGCCATGGTGGCCACGGCGGTGGCGGGCGCGCTGTCGTCGCTGCTGCTGATCGTGCTGATGGGCGTGTACCTGGCGCTGGACGCGCGCCGCTACCGCGACGGCGTGGTGCGGCTCTTCAGCCCCGCGCGCCGGCCGCAGATCGGTGCCGCGCTGGACGCCACCGGCCAGTCGCTAACGCGCTGGCTGCTCGGCCAGGCGGTGCTGATGGTGACGGTGGGCGTGGCGGTGGCCGTGGGACTCAGCCTGCTCGGCATGCCGATGGCGCTGGCACTCGGCCTCATCGCCGGCCTGCTTGAATTCGTGCCCTTCTTCGGCCCCATCGCCTCCGGCGTGCTGGCGGTGCTGGTGGCCTTCGTCCAGGGCCCGCAGCAGGCGCTGTACGTGGGGCTGATGTTCTTCGCGCTGCAGCAGATCGAGGAGGCGGCGCTGGTGCCCCTGGTGCAGCGCTGGGCCGTCAGCCTGCCGCCGGTGCTGGGCCTGGCCGGCGTGCTGGTCTTCGGCGCGCTGTTCGGCCCGCTGGGCGTGGTGTTCGGCACGCCGCTGAGCGTGGTGGCCATGGTGCTGGTGGAGCGGCTGTACGTGCGGGAGGGGCTGGAGGGTGAAGCGCCTGCCGCGCGACTTCAAGCTTCAGGTCGCGACTGACACACCGGCAGGCGCCGGCCCCGCAGCCCGGGCGGCCGCATCGTGCAACGCGCCCGGCGCAGCGCCCGCCAGCCCCCGCACCAGCGCATCGCCCAGCCGCAGCACGTCGTCCACCAGCTCGCGCGCCTGCGCCATGCCGGCACGCGCGCCGATGAAGCAGGGGCGCAGCGCCAGCCGCCCGTCGACCACCGTGGTGCTGGGCATGTTGCGGTTCTCGCGCATCAGCCGGCGGTGCAGCTGGCGGTTCAGCGCGTCCAGGTCGTCCACGCCCGGGGCCGTGTAGCGGAAGCAGCAGATGGACAGCGTGGGCTCCAGCAGCAGCTCCAGGCGCGGGTGGGAACGCGCCATCTGGGCGATGGCGGTGGCCATGTCGTTGTGGCGGCGCACGCGCTGGCGCAGGCCGGCCACGCCGATTTCGCGCAGCAGGGCCCACACCACCACGCCCCGGCTGGGCGCGCTGAGTTCCACGCCGTGGTCGTAGTACGGGATGCCGAAGTCGTCCATCGAATGCTCGATGGCCGTGGCCGTCGCCATGGCCGACGCCGACGCCGACGTCTTCGCCGACGCCGTGGCCTCGCCCTGCGCCGCCGGGCCGTGCGCGGGGCCGTCCACCGCGCTGCCCTCCAGGTAGTGCGCCGGCTCCTGCGTGAAGGCGCGCCGCAGCAGCTCGCGGTCGCGCACGAAGGTGGCGCCGATGCCCACCGACGCGCCCAGCCACTTGTGCGGGTCGACGATCACCGAGTCCGCCCGTTCCAGCCCGCGGTACAGCGGGGCCACGCGTTCGTCCAGCATGCCGGGCAGGCCATACGCGCCATCGACGTGGAACCACAGGTCCTGCTCGCGCGCCAATTCACCGATGCTGCTCAGCGGGTCGATGGCGCCGGTGTTGGTGGTGCCGGCATTGGCCACCACCGCCAGCGGCAGCACGCCGGCGCGGCGGTCGGCGGCCACGGCCTCGCGCAGCGCGTCCACGCGCATGCGGCCGCTCCTGTCGCAGGTTATCCGCCGCACCGCGCGCCGGCCCAGGCCCAGCACGCCGGCGGCGCGCTGCACGGTGTGGTGGGTTTCGCTGCTGGCGTAGATCGCCGCGGGGCGGTCCAGGCCCTCGGCCGCGGGGTCGCGGCCCAGGCGCTCGAAGGCCTGCTGGCGCGCGGCGCCCAGCGCCAGCAGGTTGGCGGTGGAGCCGCCGCTGCTGTACACGCCCTGCATGGCGCCCAGGCCGAACAGCTCCGCCAGCCAGCGCAGCGACAGCTCTTCGAGGAAGTTGAAGGCGGTGTGGCCATAGCGCTGCGGCGCGGCCACCGCGGCAGCGGTGGCGGCCAGCGTTCCCATGGTGGTGGCGCCGGTGGTGATGAAGGCGCTGAAGCCCGGCCGCGGCACCGCCGAGCCGTTCGGCACCACCTGCCGCAGCAGTTCGTCCAGCACCGCATCGGCGCCGATGCCGGCCAGCGGCAACGGCCCGTCCAGCGCTTCGCGCCAGCGCGCGCCGGGGTGCAGCGCGTCGGGGTGCTCGAAGCGGACGAACTCGTCCAGCCCGGCCCCCAGGCGCGTCAGCAGCGGCTGCAGGCGGGCGGTTTCGGCGGCGTCGGTGCAGGCCATGGCGGCGTCCTTCAGCGTCGGGTGTGGAAGAGATAGTCCGCGGTGTACGGCACGCGGGCCTGCTGGCCGAGCGTTCCGGCGTCGCAGCCGCTGGCGGGCGCGGCGCCGCCCGTGGTGTTGATGCGCCGGATGTGCGTGACCGGGGCGAAGCGCCCTTCGCCACCGGTGCTGCGCGCGGCCAGCAGCAGCCAGGGGATGGTGCCGGGCTGCGGCGCGTCGGCACGCGCGGCCACCGTGGCCTCCACGCGGCTGCCGTCCAGCGCCTGCCAGAACGGGCCGGCGCCGTGTCGGCCGGCGGGGCGGCCATCCTGCTCGAACAGTTCCGCCTCGGGCGCGACGAAGGCCCAGGCCGGGCCACCGCTGGCGGCAGCGCGGCATTCGTAGACCTGCACGCCGCGCGCGGGCAGCGTGGCCACGTGGACCTCGCCCGGCACCAGGGCCAGCGCCGGCGGCAGGTGGGCCGGGCCCGGCGCGCTGGCGCAAGCCGCCAGCAGGGCCGGTACGGTCGGTGCGGAGAAGAAGGCGAACAGTCGCGAGCGAAGCATGAGCAGTCCTTTGCGGGTTATCAGGCCGTGGCCAGGGGTTGTGGCGTGGCGGCCGGTGCTGGTGCTGCAACCGAGGCCGGCGCAGCCATGGCCGCCACTTCCAGACGATAGCCCGGCGTGGAGCGCGACAGCGCGATTTCCTCGTCGTTCATGTCCAGCCCGATGCCGTCGAAGAGCGGCGTGGACAGGTAGCGCTCGCCGGTGTCCGGCAGCATGCACACCACGTGGCTGCCGGCCGGCGCGCGCTGCGCCACCTGCAGCGCGGCCACCAAGGTGGCGCCGCTGGAGGTGCCGACGAAGATGCCCTCCTGCGTCGCCAGCTGCCGCGCCATTTGCATGGCAGCAGGCCCGGCCACCGGCACGATCTCGTCGATCAGGCCCTCGTTGACCGCGCATTCGGTCAGGCGCGAGATGAAGTCCGGCGCCCAGCCCTGCATCGGGTGCGGCTTGAACTGCGGGTGGCTCAAGGGCACGCCGGCCGCGTCGCGCGCCTGCGGGATGCCGCTGGCCAGCACGGGGGCGATCTCCGGCTCGGCGGCGACGACGCGCACCCACGGGTCGGCCTTCTTCAGCGCGCGCGCCACGCCCAGCAGGGTGCCGCCGGTGCCGAAGCCGGTGACGAAGGCGTGGATGCGCTCGCCCGCGAAATCGCGCAGGATTTCCTGCGCGGTGGTGCGGGTGTGGATCTCGGCATTGGCCTCGTTGTCGAACTGGCGGCACAGGAACCAGCCGTGCTTCTCGGCCAGCTCGATCGCCTTGTTCAGCATGCCGGTGCCCTTCTGCGCGGCCGGCGTCAGCACCACGCGGGCGCCCAGGAAGCGCAGCAGCTTGCGGCGTTCCACGCTGAAGCTCTCGGCCATGGTCAGCACCAGCGGGTAGCCCTTCTGCGCGCAGACCATGGCCAGGCCGATGCCGGTGTTGCCGCTGGTGGCTTCCACCACCGTCATGCCGGGCTTCAGCACGCCGCGGCGTTCGGCGTCTTCGATCACGGCCAGCGCCAGGCGGTCCTTGACCGAGCCCAGCGGGTTGAAGGATTCCACCTTGACGTGCACCTGCACGCCCTGGGGAGCCAGCTTGTTCAGGCGCACGATGGGGGTGTTGCCGATCGTCTGCAGGATGTTGTCGTAGCGTGCCATGGGGTCCTCGATGGATGGGGCGAAAAAGCCGGTGCACCCGGCGGAGACCGCACTGTGCGCGGCGGTGCGTTCCACCAGCGTTCCCTGCCCCTCTGTCGTCGCGCCACTGCCATACTTCCCGCCCCATGACCGCGGTTCGCTTCCAGCTCTTCGGCACGCCGGCGGTGCTGCTCGACGGCCAGGCGCAGGCCTTGCCTTTCGAGCGGCGCAGCCAGCTGGTGGTGCTGCTGGCGCTGCGGCGCCAATGGGTGCCGCGGGCCGAGGTGGCCGCGCTGCTGTGGCCCGAGCTGAACGACAAGCAGGCCTTCGCCAACCTGCGCAAGACCCTGTTCCGCCTGCCCGCGCTGCCGTGGGGCCCCGCCGTGCAGGCCGAACCCGCCGCCCTGCGCGCCGACGTGGCCACCGACGTCGCCGCCTTCGAGGCCGCGCTGCAGCAAGGCCGCGTGGCCGACGCGCTGGCGGCCTACGGCGGCGAGCTGCTGGCCGGCTTCGACGACGGCCAGGGCGAAGGCTGGACCCGCTGGCTGGGCTTCGAGCGCGAGCGGCTGCGCAGCGCCTGGCGCCAGGCCGCGCTGGGCTGCCTGGACGCCGGCACGCTCGATCCGGCGGCGGCGCTGGACCTGGCCGCCCGGCTGCTGGCCGCCGACCCGCTGGACGAAGCCGCGCTAACCCACCAGATGAGCGCCCATGTCCGCGCCGGCCAGACGGCCGCCGCGCGCAGCGCCTACCGCCAGTTCGTCGAGCGGCTGCAGGCCGAGCTGGGCCTGGAGCCCGGCGCCGCGCTGCGTGCGCTGCACGACGGGCTGGCCACGCCGGCCGCGCCGATGCCCGTGGTGGCCGCACCCACGCCACCCGCCGCCCCCACGGCGGACGACGGCTTCGTCGGCCGCTCCGGCGAGCTGGTGCGCATCACCGACCTGCTGTCGCGCGACGAATGCCGGCTGCTGTGCCTCACCGGCCCCGGCGGCGTCGGCAAGACCCGGCTGGCGCGGCGCGCGATGCAGCTGCTGGCGCCCGCACACGCCAACGGTGCGCTCTTCATCGCGCTGGAAGACGCCGAGACCCCCGCGCAGTTCGGCCTGCGCCTGGCCCAGGAAGCCGGCGTGGCCACCGGCCAGCGGGGTGGCGACGCGCTGGCCCGCGCCATCGAGGCCTGGCGCGGCCAGCGCCTGCTGCTGGTGCTGGACAACTTCGAGCAGCTGGCGCCGCAGGCCGCGCTGGTGGAACGCCTGCTGCGCGAATGCCCGGGGTTGAAGCTCATCGTCACCTCGCGCGCGCGGCTGCAGCTGGCCGACGAATGGTCGATGCCGCTCGAAGGCCTGCCCTGCCCCGACCCCGAGGACGGCGACCGCATCGAGGCCTTCGACGCGGTGCGGCTCTTCGTGAAGGCGGCGCGCCGGGTGGAGCCCGGCTTCTCGCCCGGTGCGGAAGGCGCGGAAGCCGCCGCCATCGTCGACATCTGCCGCCTGGTGGACGGCCTGCCGCTGGCGCTGGAGCTGGCCGCGGCCTGGGTGCGCATGCTGTCCTGCGCCGAGATCGCGCGCGAGCTGCGCCAGGGCACCGAGCTGCTGCGCGCCGCCGATGCGCGCCACCCGGCGCGCCAGGCCAGCATCGACGCGGTGTTCGAAGGCTCGTGGCAGCGACTGAGCGAGGCCGAGCGCGCGGTGCTGGCGCGGCTGTCGGTCTTCCAGGGCGGCTTCGTGGTGGAGACGGCGCGCGCGGTGGCGGGCGCGTCGCTGCCGGTGCTGGGCGCGCTGGCGGACAAGTCGCTGCTGGCCCGCGACCGCGACCGCATGCGCCTGCACCCGCTGGTGCAGCAGCTGGCCGCGCTGCAGCTGCAGGCGCGCGGCGCGCGCGTGGACACCGAGACGCGCCACGCCCAGCACTTCCATGGCTGGCTGCAGCAGTTGGAACCCGCCGCGGCGCGCGGCCACCGCGACGCGCTGCGCGCGATCGACGCCGAGTTCGACAACGCCCGCCGCGCCTGGGCCCTGGCCGCCAGCCATGGCCTGGCCGCCGAGATGCTGCGCAGCCTGCCCGCGCTGCGCCACTACTTCGAGCACCGCGCCCGCTTCCAGGACGGCCTGGCGCTGTGGCAGCAGGCCGCTGAATCGCCGCTGGCCGCGGCCGACCCGCTGCTGCGCGCGCGCCTGCTGGGCCAGTGCGCACTGATGGAAATGCGCCTGGCGCGCTACCAGGAAGCCGGCGCCACCGCGGCGCGCGCGCTGGAAGCGGCCGAGCCCTTGGCCGATCGTGATGCGCGTTATCAGGCGCGGTCGGTGCAGGCGGCCTGCGCCCTCTTCGGCGGCCGGCCCGCCGAAGCGCGCGAGGCCTACCTGCAGGCCTTGGAACTGGCGCGCGCACGGGCCAACGCCAGCGACATCGCATCGACGCTCGACAACCTGGCGCTGTGCGAAAAACGCCTGGGCCACTACGACGAAGCCCTGGGCCTGACCCTGGAAGCGCTGGCCGAACACCGCCGCCACGGCGACGACGCGCGCCTGGCGGTGTGCCTGAACAACCTGGGCTCGCTCTACACCTTCCTGGACCAGGACGAGGCGGCGCGCGAGCACCTGATGGAAGCCCAGGCGCTGTGCGAACGCCACGGGCTGGTCAGCACCCGCGCGTTCGCGCTGGCCAACCTGAGCGACCTGGCGCTGCGCGCCAACGACACCGGCGCCGCCCGCGCCCACGCCGAAGCGGGCCTGGAGGGCGCCGAGGCCGCCGGCCTGCGGTCCCTCGCCGCGTGGCTGCAGGTGCACCTGGCCCGGGTGGCCATCCGCCGCGCCGAGCTGGGGCCGGCCCGCACCCTGCTGGCCGAAGCCACGCAGCAGGCGCTGGCGCTGGGCCTGGAATCGGTGAAGCCGGGCGTGGTGCTGGCCTTTGCCGAACTGCTGGATGCGCAGGGCCAGCCCGCGGCGGCGCGGCGCGTGCTGGGCTTTGCGGCCGGCGAGCCCACGCTGAGCGCGCCCGACCGCGACGAGCTGATGGCGGCCTGGGCGCGCCATGCGCCCGCGGCCGGTTCCGCGGCCGGTTCGGCCGCGGGCGCCGCCGCCGATCCGCCCTGGCCCGGCTGGAGCTTCCCCGAGCTGCTGCGCCGCATTGCCGCGGATGCGGCCGAGGCGCACCAGCCGCTGATCAGCGCGCTGGGCTGATCCCCTCGCCGCCGGCCGGCCGGCGTGCAGGCCCTGCGCGCCGCGTGGAACGCCGGTGGAACGGCGGCCTGCGCACAGTGCGTCCTCCCGAAAGGACGCACCCATGAACACCCTGCCATCTGCCCGGCCGGCCGCCCCGCACGCCGCTGCCCGCACCACGGTTCGCCCCACGCTGGTCCTGCTGCACGCCAGCGCCTCGTCCGCGCGGCAATGGGACGCGCTGGCGCAATCGCTGCAGGCGCAGTTCGAGGTCCACGCCATCGACCTGCACGGCCACGGCCAGCGGCCGGCACCGGGCCACGCGCTGTCGGTGCACGACGACGCGGCCGTGGCCCGCGCCGTGCTGGAACGCGCCGGCGGCGGCCACGTCGTCGGCCATTCCTACGGCGCCGCGGTGGCGGTGCACCTGGCGGCCGCGGCGCCGCACCTGGTGCACAGCCTGGCGCTGTACGAGCCGGTGCTGTTCCGCCTGCTGGCCGAGCATGCGCCCGGCAGCTACGCCGCGCGCGAGGTCTTCGAGCTGGCCACCTTCGTGTGGGAACAGGTGGCGCAGGACCGGCTGCCTGCCGCGGCCGAGCGCTTCGTGAATTACTGGTCCGGCCCGCAGGCCTGGCCGCGCCTGACGCCGGAACGACAGCAGGCCGTGGCCGCGCGCATGCCGGTGATCGAGCAGCAGTTCCGCACGCTGGTGCATGAACCCCTGCCCGGCGCCGCGCTGGCACGCATCGCGATGCCGCTGCTGTGCCTGCACGGCACGCGCAGCACCAGCGCGGCGCTGCAGATGGCGGCGCTGCTGCGCACGCTGCTGCCGCACGGCCGCCACGAGGCCCTGGAAGGCCTGGGGCACATGGCCCCCATCACCCACGCGCTGGCCGTCAACGACCGGCTGATGCGCTTCCTGAACGTCGACGTTCCCTGCTGGCACGTGCCGGCCGGGCGCGCCGCATGAGTTCCCTCCTCTTCTGTTCACCCCCCACACCATGACCACCTTCTCCTCCATGAACCCGATCCGTTTTGCCGTTATCACGCTCAGCGCCTTCCACCTCGCCACCCCGGCCCAGGCCGACGCGGTGACCGACTGGAACAGCAAGGCCGGCGACTTCATCACCGAGGCCAAGCTCGGCACGCCGCCCGCGATGCGCGTGATGGCCATCGTGCAGACCGCCGTGCACGAGGCCGTGCAGCAGGTGCCCCCGGCGTCGCAGGACGCCGCCGTGGCCGCCGCCAACCGCGGCACCCTGCTGGCGCTGATGCCGGCCCAGCAGGCCGCCATCGAGTCGGCCTACCAGGCCGCCTTGGCCACCCTGCCCGACACACCGGCCCGCGCCGGCGGCCTGCAGGCCGGCGAACGCGCCGCGGCGGCGGTGCTGGCCGCGCGCGCCAAGGAAGCGCCCGCGCTCGCCACCGCCGACAGCACGCGCCCACACATCGGCAACGCGCCCGGCGTCTACGTGCCCACCGTGCTGCCGGCGGCCACCGCCTGGCCTGGCCGCTCACCTTGGGTGATGGCGAGCGCGGCGCAATTCCGCCCCGGCCCGCCGGTGGCCCTGACCAGCGCCACCTGGGCCCGCGATTTCGAGGAGATCAAGGCCTACGGCGGGCGCGAAGGCAGCCGCCGCAGCGCCGAGCAGACCGAGATCGCCCGCTTCTGGGACTACTCGCTGCCGGCCATCTACCACGGCGTGGTGCGCTCGGTGGCGCTGCAGCCGGGGCGCGACGTGGCGGCCAACGCGCGCCTCTTCGCCACCGTGGCCCAAGCCATGGACGACGCGCTGATCGCCGTCTTCGACGCCAAGCACCATCACCGCTTCTGGCGCCCGGTCACCGCCATCCGCAATGCCGACCTGGACGGCAACGACGCGACCCAGCGCGACGCCGCCTGGCTGCCGCTGCTGGACACGCCGATGCACCCCGAATACCCCAGCGGCCACAGCATCCTGGCTGGCGCGGTGGGCGCGGTGCTGCAGGCGGAGGTGGGCTCCCACCCGGTGCGCCTGTCCACCAGCAGCCCCACGGCCAAGGGCGCCACGCGGCAATGGAGCCGCATCGACGACTTCGTGAACGAGGTGGCCATGGCCCGCGTGTGGGGCGGCCTGCACTACCGCTCCACCAACGAGACCAGCCTGGTGATGGGCCGCGCCATCGGCGAGCTGGCGGTGCAGAAGCAGCGGGCCATGGCGGCACAGTGACGCAGCACAGTGACGCAGCACAGCGACGCAGCGCAGTGACGCAGCG
>CBIHPZ010000014.1:0-16661 GCA_966211865.1 uncultured Aquabacterium sp. | reverse complement strand
GGTTGAAGCGAACCGAGACTTTTTTCTCGGCCATCTCGGCCATCTCGGCCATCTCAGCTCTGCCTCTCAGCCTCTCAGCCCGCGCCCTCTCAACCGGATCGCCGCCAGCATCCCATGGCCCTCTCAGCCCGATCGCAATGGCGGCAGCCGCCGCGCCACCGGCGTGGACTTGACCAGCGCGCTGTTGGTCTCCGCGATGTCGGCGAAGCCTTCCAGCACCTGGTCCAGGTGCTGAATGGAGCGCAATGCAATGCGGGCGATGAAGCAGTCCTCCCCGGTGACCTTGTCGCATTCGATGCATTCGGCGGTTTGCTGCAGCAGCGCTTCCACGTCGCGCAGGCGGCCGGGCACCGGGCGCAGCCGCACCAGCGCCGTCAGCGGGTAGCCGATGCTGGCCAGCTCGATGCGGGCCGTGTAGCCCGTCAGCACGCCGTCGGCCTCCAGCCGCCGCACCCGGTCGGTGACGCTGGGGCTCGACAGGCCCAGGCGCCGGGCCAATTCGCTGAGGGGCAGCCGGCCTTCCGAGGCGAGCAGGCCGAGGATGCGGACGTCGATGGCATCGACCGCGAGGCCAGGAGAAGAGTTGTAGGCCATGGCCCGAATTGAGTGAGAAGTTGAAGGCGATCCTAGTTGAATCGCTTCGAGGTTCCTAAGTGAGTTTCAGCTATCGGCACACACAATGAAGCGATGAACTTGAGCCTCCAGCAGCGCGGCGTGCTGCAGATGACCGCCGCCATGGTGATCTCCGGCACCGTGGGCGCCTTCGTCTTCGAGTCGGGCCAGAGCGCCACCAACGTCGTGTTCTTCCGCTGCCTGTTCGGCGCGCTGGCATTGGGGGCGTATTGCGCCGCCAGGGGCCTGCTGCGGCGCGAGTACCTGACCCGCCGCGTGCTGCTGCTGGCGGCCGCGGGTGGCGCGGCCATCGTCTTCAACTGGGTGCTGTTGTTCGCGTCCTTCCACCATGCATCGATCTCGATCGCGACGGCGGTCTACAACACCCAACCCTTCATGCTGATCGGCCTGGGCGTGCTGTTCCTCGGTGAGCGGGTGAGTGCCGCGCGGCTGGGCTGGATTGCATTGGCTTTTGCGGGGCTGCTGCTGGTGATCGGTCTCCTGGGCACGCCGGTGGCGGCGCAGGGTGGAGGCCATGGAGGCGGTGCGGCCGCGGCCGATGGCAATGCCTGGCTGGGCTTCGGACTGGCCATGGGGGCGGCCATGCTCTATGCCGTGGCGGCGCTGGTCATCAAGCGGCTGCACGGCACGCCGCCGCAGCTGGTCGCCTTCCTGCAGGTGGGCCTGGGCGTGCTGCTGCTGGCGCCGCTCGCCGACTTCCAGGCCCTGCCGCGCAGCCCCGCGCCCTGGTTGTGGCTGCTCGGCATGGGCCTCCTGCACACCGCGCTGATGTACATCCTGCTGTATGCGGCCATCCAGAGCCTGCCCACCACGCGCGTGGCCGTGCTGTCCTTCATTTATCCCGCGGTGGCGCTGGCGGTGGACCATGCCTTCTATGGGCAGCACCTGGGGGCCTGGCAATGGCTGGGCATCGGGCTGATTGCGCTGGGCAACCTGGGCGTGAACCTGGGCTGGAACCCGCTGCGCCGCGCCGGGCGAGCGGCGGCGGAAGCGCCGTAACGTTCAAGAGACGCGGCCGCTGAGGCGGCAGGCGGAGCCGGTGCGGCGTCTTGTCCGACGCCGCGCGGCAGGCCATTCCGACGCGGTGCGGCAAGCCACTCCGACGCGGCGGAGCGGGCGCAGCGCTCAGACTGCATTCCATTGCCCCGCTGATCCGCCACCGCATCATGAACACCTCCAGCCGGCCGCCGTTCCCACGCCACCCTCGCCCGCTGCGCCGTTGGCTCGCGCGGCCCGCCACAGTCCTGGCGCTGGCCGCCGCCGCGTGTGTTGGCGCCCCCACCGTGGCCGCTGCATCGGATGGTGCCGCGCTGCAGCAGCGCCATCATGAACTGCGCTCGGCGCTGGCCAACAGCCCCTTCGGCCGGCCGTTGGTGCTGTCGTCGAGCGAATCCACCAGCCGCCCGCAGGGCGAGGTTCATGCGGTGGTGAAGCAGCCCTTCGACCGCGTGGCCGAAGCGCTGCAGCGGCCCGGCACCTGGTGCGAGGTGATGATGCTGCAGACCAACATCAAGCGCTGCAGCGCCGATGGCGGCGAGGTGATGCACGTGGCCATCGCCCGCCGCCACGACCAGCCGGTGGACCAGGCCTTCCAGGTCGACTTCGTGCACAAGGTGCGCGACGCCAGCGCGCAGCACCTGCTGGTGGAGGTTGGGGCCAGCGCAGGGCCGCTGGGCACCTCGGACTACAAGCTGGACTTCGAAGCGGTGCCGCTGGACGCGGGCACCACCTTCGTGCGCATGTCCTATGGTTACTCAGCGGGTCTGGCGGCGCGGATGGCGTCGCAGGCCTACCTTTCCACCTCAGGTCGCGACAAGGTGGGCTTCAGCGTTGCGGGCAAGGATGAAGCCGGCAAGCCGGTGCTGGTGGGCGGCAGCCGCGGCGTGGCCGAGCGCAACACCATGCGCTATTACCTGGCGCTGGAATCGGTGCTGGGCACCATGGCCCTGCCGGCCGACCAGCGCGCCGAGCGCCGCCTGCGCGACTGGTACGCCGCGGTGGAGCGCTACCCGCGCCAATTGCACGAAATGTCGCGCGACGAGTACCTGGCGATGAAGCGGCGCGAGCTGCAACTGGGTTGAATGTCGCGATGAACGTCGGGCTGAACGTTGGGCCGGACGCCGCCTACGGCTCGCGCGCCGGGTCCAGCACGAACACCATCCCCAGCAGCCCGATCGACAGCGTGCGGTCCTTGACCGTGGTGTAGGAGGCCACGCCCAGCGAGTGGTAGTTGGACACGAACGCGGCCAGCGCACCCACGCCCAGCGCGCCGGCCAGCGGGCTGCGCTGCGCCACCGCTGCGCGGATCTTGTCGCGGTGCCGCTCCGGCGACGGATTCAATGCGATGGCCGCCGCCACCAACGCGGCGCCCGCCGCTGCCGATTTCCAATGTAGTGCTGCCATGGTGAAGCCCGCTGTCTGATCCCGGATCGTAATGATCCCGGCCCGGCCGGGCTGCCCGGGCTGCGCCGCCGTTCAATGGGGCCAGGCCTGCCGCGGCACCTGCCGCAGAGCCGCGGCCACCGGCGGGATGCCGGCGGCGCGCAGCAGCAGGCCTTCGATGCTGCGCGCGCCCAGCTTCGCGCGCAGCGACAGGATCTGCGTGCGGATGGTGGACAGCGCCACGCCGTGCTCGGCCGCCACCTCGCGCGGGGAAGCGTCGCGCAGCAGCGCCGCCAGCACGCGGCGCTCGGCCAGCGTCAGGCCATGGGCGGTGCCGAACAGCTCCAGGCCGATGGCCGAGCAGGGCTCGCGGCGGCCCAGCAGCAGCAGCACCAGCGGCTCGGCACCGTCGCCCTGCGGCAGCGGCACCACCGAGGCCAGCAGCCAGTCCTTGGCGTGCTCCAGCAGCACCATCTGGCGCCGGCCCAGCTGCGCCGCGGCGCGCAGCGCACGCTGCAGCGGCCCGCCTTCGCCGCCCGAACAGCCCACGCTGCTGCCGTGCCAGCACAGCAGCCGGCCGTCTGCCAGTTCTCGCCGCGCGGCCTGGTTGGCCACGCGCACCATGCCATCGCCATCGCAGACCAGGATGCCGGAGTCGATCTCGTCGATCAGGCAGCACAGCAGGACGTTGGCGGCGGAGGCCGCCGGGTGCATCGGCGCGGACACGGACGCCGAAGCGGCAATCGAAGCGTGAAACATGACAACTCCCGGTGAATGGGGCCTGCGGCGACCACCCGGCCCTTGGGAACTGCACTGTCTCAAATGCGCTGCCGGCGGTCCTTTGTCACGCTGAAGCCTGTCCTAAACGTTCCTAAGCCGGCGTGCGCCGGGCGCCGGTGCACCCGGGGCCGGCCGCGCCAGCGGGCGTTCAGTTGGCGCCGGCCGGCGCCCGCAGGCGCAGCGTGGCGGTGGTGCCGATGCCGGGCGCCGAGGTGATGTCCACCGTCCCGCCCAGCGCGTGCATCAAGGCCTGGCAACTCGGCAGGCCCAGGCCGGTGCCGGGCACGCCCTGGGCGGCCGCGTCACCTCGCTGGTAGGGGCGGAAGGCGCGGCGCAGCTGGGCCGCGTCCATGCCGGGGCCGGTGTCGGCGATGCGCAGGCCCACGGTGCCCGCCGGCGCGCCGCTGTCCTCGGCGCTGAGGGTGATGTGTCCGTGCGGCCGGTTGTGCAGCACCGCGTTGGCCAGCAGGTTCAGCACCACGCGGCCCACGGCGCGCGCGTCGCCCTGCGCCGGCAGCGTGGCGGGCAGCTGGCAGTCCAGCGTGATGCCGGCGGCCGCGGCGCGGGGCTCGATCAGCGCCAGCGCGGCGCGTGCCGCGGCCGCGAGGTCGATCGGTCCGCAGGGCAGGGGGCGCCTGAAATGGATGTCGCGCGAGGCGTCCAGCACGTCTTCGACGATGGCCAGCATGTCGTCACCGGCGTCGCGCAGCACCGCCAGGCGGCGCAGGTGGCGCGGCGGCAGCGGGTCCTGCGCGTCGGCCATCAGCAATTGCACGATGCCCAGGATGCCGTTCAGCGGCGTGCGCAGGTCGTGCACCAGCTGCGCCACGTCCAGCGCCCGGGCACGGTCGGCGGCCGGCATGCGCAGGCAATCTTCGGGGGCGCAGGCGAAGGGGGAGGTGCTGCCGTCCATCGAAGACTCCTGGCGAGTGACGATGGCGGCCAGTCTAGGGCGGGGTTTGCGGCGCGGCCAATTCGAATTTCAGTGGCGGGGCATAAGGCGTGGTGATGCTCTTCTGGCCGCTCGAATCGGCACTTTGGCCGAATGGCGCGCAGCCGCGAGCCGATGCCCAGGCTGCAGGCACGGGCCGATTGCAGCGCGGCGCTTGCCGGCGGTCCAATCAGATTTCGTGATGCGCGGCATCACCTCCGATCGCGCTGGCGCAATCACCAATGCGCGGCGCCGAGGCGCGCCGCTATGCTGCGCCGGACATGAGCGAGCCCGAGGAAGCTGCGTGAAGACGGTGCGTGTGGAATGCCGCGACATCCGCTTGTCGTATGGCGCGGTGGAGGTGTTGAAGGACGTCAACATCGAGGTCGAGCCGGGCGAGTTCTTCGCATTGCTCGGCCCCTCGGGCTGCGGCAAGTCGTCGCTGTTGCGCACCATCGCCGGCTTCGTGCGGCAGAACAGCGGCCAGGTCCTGATCGACGGCCGCGACGTGACGCCCATGCAGCCCTGGGAACGCGGCATCGGCCTGGTGTTCCAGAACTTCGCGCTGTGGCCGCACATGACGGTGTGGGACAACGTGGCCTTCGGCCTGGTGGAGCGGCGCCTGCCGCGCGCCGAGATCCGCGACCGCGTGGGCCGCGCCATCGAGCTCGTGGGCCTGTCCGCCCTGGCGGCGCGCAAGCCCAACGAGCTGTCGGGCGGCCAGCAGCAGCGCGTGGCGCTGGCGCGCACCATCGTCATCGAACCGGCCGTGCTGCTGCTGGACGAACCGCTGTCCAACCTGGACCGGCGCCTGCGCACGCAGATGCGGCGCGAACTGCTGGCACTGCAGCGGCGCGTCGGCATCACCACCATCTTCGTCACGCACGACCAGGAAGAGGCGATGACCACCGCCGACCGCATGGCCGTGCTGGACCAGGGCGTGGTGCAGCAGATCGGCACCCCGGCCACCCTGTACGACTACCCGGCCAACACCTTCATCGCCGGCTTCGTCGGCACCGCCAACATGCTGCAGGGCGAGGTGCGCGCGCGCCAGGGCGGGGCGCTGACCCTGCACGTGAAAGGCATTGGCGACCTCTCGTTCCCCACGCACGCGGACCTGCCGCAGAGCAGCGCGATGACCGTGAGCTTCCGCCCGCAGACCCTGCGCATGGAGGTGGCCGACGCGATGCTGGACGGCCGCTACCTGTGGATGCCGGGGCGGGTGGCATCCAATGAATTCCTCGGGGAGTATTCGCGCTACCACGTCGACGTGGGCGGCCACCTGGTGGCCGTGGACCAGCCGCACCACACGGGGCTCTCGAAGTTCCCGGTGGGCGCCGCGGTCAGCATCGGCATCGAGCCGTCGCAGGTGCGGCTGTTCGTTGCATGATGAGCGCATAACGCCCCAAGGACATGGAGCTCTACCAGGTACGGGCTTTCGTCACCGTCGCCCGCGTCGGCAACGTCACCAAGGCGGCCGATGCGCTGTGCGTGACGCAGCCCGCCGTCACCGGGCAGCTGAAGAGCCTGGAGCAAAGCCTGGGCGTGACGCTGTTCGACCGCGCCACCGGCCGCCTGCAGCTGACCAAGGCCGGCGAGCTGCTGCTGCCGCAGGCCGAGGCGCTGCTGGCCGCCAGCACCGAGCTGCTGGGCGCCGCCAAGCGCATGCAGGGCGACCTGCGCGGCCGCATCGACATCGGCATTCCCGGCGAATCGCCCGATTTCATGCGCCTGGGTCCACTCACCACCGAACTGCGGCGCGCACTGCCGCTGGTGGAGCTGACCACGCGCAGCCTGCCTTCGGCCGCGCTGCTGGACCACATCAAGGCCGGCACCCTGGCGGCGGTGTTCCATGTGGGCATGCATCCGCCGGGCGAGCTGGAATGGCAATCGCTGCGCTCGGTCAGCTACCGCGTGGCCATTCCCAACCAATTGCGCTCGGAAATGGAACTGGGCGGCTGGCGCGTGCTGGCGCGCCTGCCCTGGGTGGACGGCACGCCCGATTCGCACGTGCACCATTTCCTGCGCGCGCTGTTCGACCAGCAGGGCCTGGTGCCCAACGTGGCGGTGCAGAGCGCGGACACCGCGTCGCTCGACACCTTCGTGCGCGCCGGCACCGGCTGTGCCCTGCTGCGCGAAGAGGTGGCATTGCCCGGCGTGGAGCGCGGCGAATGGATGGTGTGGGGCGCGGCCCGCATCGATGCGCGGCTGTTCCTGGCCACCACGGCCGACCGCGCCAGCGACCCGCTGATCGTCGCGCTGCTCTCGATCCTGAAAGCGGTGTGGAAACCGTGACGCACTTGGCATTCGATTGAATGCCGCGGCGGCTTGATGGCCGCCATCAGAAGCTCTGATTGGACGCGTGGCGGCGCGGCGCACTCCAATGCATTCCATCGGAACAAGGAGTGCACGATGCGCGGTCGAATCCGGTCCATCGCTTTCCTGGCCTGTGGTGCGGGCCTGTGGCCTGGCCTGAATGTGGCCGCGGCCAGCACGGGCACAAGCACCCGGCTCAGCCTGCTCACCTCCTTCCCGCCCGAAGTCGTGGCCGCCTACAAGCAGGCCTACGAGGCCGCCAACCCGGGCGTGGTGCTGGAAGCGACGACGCGCAATGCCAGCGAACTGGCCGAGCACCTGCTGCGCCTGCCCACGGGCCAGCGGCCGGACGTGGTGTGGGCCTCCGACCCCGGCGCGTTCGCCGACCTGGCGCAGCGCGGCCTGCTGCAGCCGGCGCCGTCGGTGCGCAACCCCGGCACGCCGGCGGAGATCGGCCGCTTTCCGATGGACGGGCCGGATGGGCTGTACTTCGGCCAGGCCGTGTCCGGCTACGGCTTGATGTGGCACGACGGCCAGCTGCGCCGCCTCGGCTTGCGCATTCCATCGACCTGGCAGGACGTGGCCGGCCCCGCGTTCGCCGACCAGGTGGCGATGTGCTCGCCGCTGCGCTCGGGCACCACGCAGGTGATGGTGGACGCGGTGCTGCAGGCCGAAGGCTGGGACGCCGGCTGGTCGCTGTGGGCCTTCATCGCCGGCCATTGCACCGCCATCGCCGCACGCAGCGCCGACGTGCCGGCCGACGTGGCCGCGGGCCGCGCCGCGGTGGGCCTGGTGGTGGATTTCCTGGCGCTGGCGGCGCGGGCGGGTGGGGCACCGGTGTCGTTCGCGTACCCGCCGAACACCGCGGTGCTGCCGGCCAGCATCGGCGTGGTGGCCGGCGGCCGCGCGCCGGCGCAGGCCGAGCGTTTCGTGCGTTATGCGCTGTCCAACACCGGCCAGGCTTTGTTGTACGACCCGCGCATCCGGCGCATGCCGTCCTCGCCTTTCGCGGCGGCGTCGATGAAGGTGCCACCGGACCTGCCGAACGTCTATGCGGTGGCGCGCAAGTCGCCGCTGAAATTCGACCTGGGGCTTTATGAATCGCGCCGCGCGCTGGTGGCGGCGCTGTTCGAGCGCTGCATCACCCGTCCGCATGCCGAGCTGCGCCTGGCGGTGCAGGCCATCCACCGTGCCGAGCGCGACGCTTCGAAGTCAGCCGACCAGGAAGCACTGAAGCGCCTGGCGCGCGCCCGCGCGCTGGTGGGCCAGCCCATCGTGAATGCGGCGCAGAGCCTGGCCGAACGCAGTCGCGCCGACCTGGCGCTCGCCGGCGCAGAGCGCAGCCACGCCTGGACCGAGGCCGCCCGCGCCCATTACCTGGAAGCCGCGCGCCTGGCTGATGCACGCCATCAGAAGGTGTGATTGGACCGAATGGCACGCCATTCGAAGAATGCAATGCAGCGGGCCGAACCATCGGCCGCCCCCGACCCCCACCCAAGGAGACGCCCCGTGACCCGAACGCAAGACCGCCGCACCCGCCTCGCCACCCTCGGCCTGCTGACGATGGCTGCCATGGCCAGTGCGCAGGCCGGCACGGTGACGGTCGTCACTTCATTCCCGAAGGAAGTGACGCAGGCCTACAAGCAGGCCTTTGAAAAGGCGAATCCCGACATCAAGCTGGAGATGCTGAACCGCAGCACCACCGCCAGCGTGGCCTACGTGCGCGAAACGCCCGCGGGCCAGCGGCCCGACGTGTTCTGGGCCTCGGCGCCCGATGCGTTCGAGGTGCTTGCCAAGGCCAAGCTGCTGGAAAAAGCGGACGACCTGGCCAACCCGGCCGCGCCCAAGATGGTGGGTTCCTACCCGCTGAATGACCCGGATGGTTTCTACCTGGGCCAGGCGCTGGCGGGCTATGGCTTCATGTGGAACACGCGCTACCTGGCGGCCCACAAGGTGCAGCCGCCGGCCGAATGGTCCGACCTGACCAAGCCCATGTATTTCGGCCATGTGGCCATCAGCGCGCCTTCGCGTTCCGGCACCACGCACCTGACGGTGGAGACGCTGCTGCAGGGCGAAGGCTGGGACAAGGGCTGGTCGGAGCTGCTGCAGATCTGCGGCAACAGTGCCGCCATCACCGAGCGCAGCTTCGGCGTGCCCGACGGCGTGAACAACGGCCAGTACGGCATCGGCATCGTCATCGACTTCTTCGGCCTGTCGCCCAAGTACTCGGGCTTTCCGGTGGAATTCGCCTACCCGAGCGTCACGGCCATCGTGCCGTCCAACATCGGCCTGGTGGCGGGGGCGAAGAATGCGGCCGAGGGGCGCAAGTTCATCCAGTACACGCTGTCGCGCGCCGGGCAGCAGTTGCTGACCAACCCGCAGCTGTCGCGCCTGCCCATCCTGCCGCCGGGTGAATACAAGGCGCCGGCCGGCTACCCCAATGCCTACGAGATCGCGAAGAAGGCGCAGGTGAAGTTCGATGCCGACCTGTCCGCCGCGCGCTACTACCTGGTGGCGTCCCTCTTCGACCAGACCATCACCTTCCGCCACAAGGAACTGACCGCCGCCACCAAGGCCATCCACGCGGCCGAGGCCGCGCTGGCCGCCAAGCCCAACCCACAAGCCGCCACGCTGGTGAAGCAGGCGCGCGACCTGGCCTTCAAGCCGCTGGTGAGCGGATCGGCCGCGGCGGACAAGAACTTCCTCGCCACCTTCTCGACCGACAAGAAGAACTCCGAAGCCAACAAGCAGGTGACCGGGCTGGAAGGCACGTGGAGCGGCAAGGCCCAGGCCAATTACGAGAAGGCACGCACCCTGGCCGAGCAGGCCGTGGCGCTGCTGAAGTGAGCGGGAGTCTTCATGCGTAGTTTTTCGCTCGGGGCGCTCCGCCCCGCGTCGCAGCCTGGGGTGGGCCTGGGCGTCTGGGCCGCCGGCGGCCTGGTCCTGGCCTTCCTGCTGCTGTGCCTGGTGCTGCCGGTGGCGTGGGTGTTCTTCACCGCCTTCGTCAATGCCGATGGTTCGTTGACGCTGGGCCACTTCGGCGCCTTCTTCGCGCAGCCGCTGATGCGCGAATCGTTCTTCAACAGCCTCTACGTGGCGGGCATGTCCACGCTGTTCGCGGCCTTGATCGCGGTGCCGCTGGCGTATTTCACCGTGCGCTTCCAGTTCCGCGGCGCCGTGCTCATCCAGACCCTGGGCGTGCTGCCGCTGGTGATGCCGCCCTTCGTCGGCGCGGTGGCGCTGCAGCTGATCTTCGGCCGCTCGGGCACGGTGAACCTGCTGCTGAACGAGGCCTTCGGCGTCACCGTGCCGGTGATGGACGGCATGAACGGCGTGATCTTCGTCGAGTCCATCCACTACTTCCCGTTCATCCTGATGAACCTGACGCTCGCTTTGCGCAATATCGACGGCGCGATGGAAGAGGCGGCCATGAGCCTGGGCTGCCGCGGCTGGCGGCTCTTCTGGCGGGTGATCTTCCCGTTGGGCATGCCGGGCTTCGTGGCCGGCGCGTCGCTGGTCTTCGTCAAGGTGTTCGACGACCTGGGCACGCCGCTGGTGCTGGGCACCACCAACATGCTGGCGCCGCAGGCCTACCTGCGCATCACGCAGGTGGGCGTGGAAGACCCGCTGGGCTATGTGATCAGCGTGATCATGATCGTGTTCTCGGTGCTGGCCATGGGCCTGTCGGCGCGGGCGCTGAAGGGCAAGGACTTCAGCACGCTGCAGAAGGGCGGCGCCAGCATCCAGCGCCGCCGGCTCACGCTGCTGGGCAGCGTGGGCGCCTATGGCTGGATCGCGCTGGTGCTGCTGCTCACGCTGTCGCCGCACATCGGCGTGCTGCTGCTGTCGCTGGGCACGGTGTGGAGCTTCTCGCCGCTGCCCGATGGCTTCACGCTCGCCCACTACGGCACCCTGGTGCACGACGCGGGCGGCATGGTGCAGAACACGCTGGTGTACTGCGGCCTGGCCGCCGGCATCGACGTGCTGCTGGGCACCACCATCGCCTACCTGATCCACCGCACGCGGCTGCCCGGCCGCCGCTGGCTGGATTCCATCGCCACCGCGGCGCTGGCCATTCCGGGCCTGGTGCTGGCCATCGGCTACCTGCGCTTCTTCGGCGGCGTCACCATTCCCGGCACCAACACGCTGCTGACCGGCACCTGGGTGGTCATCATGCTGGCCTATGCGGTGCGGCGGCTGCCGTATGCGCTGCGCTCCTGCGTGGCGGCGCTGCAGCAGGTGCACGTGTCTCTGGAAGAGGCGGCCGAGAGCGTGGGCGCCACCAAGATGCGCAGCATCCGCCGCGTGGTGGTGCCGCTGATGGCCGGCGGCATCCTGGCCGGCTTCGTCACCAGCTTCATCACCGCGGCGGTGGAGCTGTCGGCCACCATCATGCTGGCCTCCAGCCAGTCGCAGGCGCCGATGAGCTACGGCATCTACCTGTACATGCAAAGCGTGGCCGGGCGCGGGCCCGGCGCGGCGCTGGGGGTGCTGGCGATCGTCGTCGTCGCCGTGGGCACCTACCTGTCGCACCTGGTCGTGGCGCGCACCGGCGCGGCCGCTTCGGCGCGGCCGCCGGCCGACGAGCTGCTGGAGTCGCTGCCTTCTGAAGTGAGCGGCCAGGCCGCCGCCAACCGTTGAACCCCTTCGTTCGGAGATTCCCATGCAGAAAGTCAGTGTCCAGTGCCAGGACATCCGCCTCTCCTACGGCGACACCGAGGTGCTGAAGAACGTCAACATCGAGATCCGCCCGGGCGAGTTCTTCGCGCTGCTGGGCCCTTCGGGCTCGGGCAAGTCCACGCTGCTGCGGCTCATCGCCGGCTTCAACCAGCACCAGCACGGGCGGCTGCTGATCGACGGCAAGGACGTGACCGGCCTGCCGCCCTGGAAACGCAACATCGGCATGGTGTTCCAGAGCTACGCGCTGTGGCCGCACATGACGGTGTGGGACAACGTGGCCTTCGGCCTGGTGGAACGGCGGCTGGACAAGCGCACCATCCAGGCCCGCGTGGGCGCGGCGCTGGAGCTGGTGGGCCTGGCGGCGCAGGCACAGCGGCGGCCCAACCAGCTGTCGGGCGGCCAGCAGCAGCGCGTGGCGCTGGCGCGCACCGTGGTCATCGAGCCGCAGGTGCTGCTGCTGGACGAACCGCTGTCCAACCTGGACAAGTCGCTGCGGGTGCAGATGCGGCAGGAGCTGTGGTCGCTGCAGCGGCGCCTGGGTATCACCACCATCTTCGTCACCCACGACCAGGAAGAGGCGATGACCACCGCCGACCGCATGGCCATCCTCGACAAGGGCGTGGTGCAGCAGCTGGGCACGCCGGCGGCGCTGTACGACTACCCGTCGAACGCCTTCGTGGCGTCCTTCGTCGGCACCATGAACCTGCTGCCGGCGCGCGTCAGCCGCCGGCAGGCGCGTTCATTGATGCTGCAGCTGGACGGCGTGGGCGAGTTCGAATGGGCGACCGACGCCGACACGCCCAACGCCGAGCAGCTGATGCTCAGCTTCCGCCCGCACAGCCTGTGCGTGGACGCGGCCGATGCCGCTCGTGATGCGCGTTATCTGTGGCTGTCGGGCGTGGTCGAGGCCAGCGAGTTCCTGGGCGAAGCCATGCGCTACCGCGTGCGGGTGGGCGGGCACAGCGTCTGTGTCGACCAGCCGCACCGGGCCGGGCTGTCCAAGCACGAGGCGGGCAGCGCCATCGGCCTGGGGCTGGACCGCACGCAGGTGCGGCTGCTGGCGCACTGACCGCGCCGCCGGCCGCCGAGCCGCGCTGAAATGCGCCGAAGGGCGTCGAAGGGTGCCGATCGGAGAGGGCAGCGGGGCTAACGCCGGCCGGTGCGCTTGCGGGCGGCGCTGGCCGCCTGGCTGGCCGCACCCGTTCGGCCGGCCTTCGCCGTGGCTGCCTTCCGGGGCGCGGCGGGGGACGCCGCGGGGACGGCGGCCTGCTCGCCGCTGGGCACGTAGGCCGCGCCATGCTGGATCAGGTAGTCGCGGATCAGCTGGCGCACGACCTGGGACGGCGTGAGGTCCTGCTGTGCACACAGGTGCTCGAAGGCCGTCTTCTTGTTCGGGTCGATCAGCAGGGTCAGCCGGGCGGTCTTGAGTTCCATGGATGCTCGGAAAGCGGCGCAGAGGTTCAGGCGGAACCCATCGTACCGGTCATCGGGGGCTGCCGGCGGGCCATCAGGACTGGTGCTGCCGAAGCGCGCGGGCGACGAGGGCGAAGGCGTCCTGCAGCTGGCCGGCGCCCGCACGGTCAAGCCCGGCCGGCCGGCGCACCGGGCCGGCGCGCGCCGCATCCAGCGCATGGCCCTTGCAGGCGAAGACGATGCTGTTGCTGAGCTCGCCGTCGTCGACCACGAGGATGGAGCCGCCGAAACTGCGGGCGATGCGGTCGACCAGGGTGTCGTACTGGCGGTGGCCGGAATGCAGGTTGACCGCCAGCACGCCGCCCGGGAGCAGCATCTCGCAGCAGTCGTCGTAGAAGCGCTGCGAGCACAGCCTGGGCGGCTGGCCGCTGCTGTCGAAGCCGTCGACCAGCAGCACGTCGCTGCGCACCGGCCGATAACGCACGAAGTGGGCGCCATCGCCGCGGATCACGCGGAAGCGGTGGTCGTCCGGCGGCACATGGAATTCGTCGCGCAGCGCGATGACGTGCGGGTTGATCTCGATCACCTGGATGTGCGCGCCGGGCAGGTGGCGGTAGCAGAACTTGGCGAGCGACCCGCCACCCAGGCCGATCATCGAGATGTGGCGCGGCGCCGGCTGGAACAGCAGGAAGCCCATCATCGTGCGCGTGTATTCCAGGTCCAGCGCGTAGGGGTCGTCCAGCTTCATGCGGCTCTGCACCTCGCAGATCGAGAAGTGCAGGGCCTTCGAGCTGAGGCCCTCGTGCACATACGGCACGACGTGGTTCGCGGGGTCGGCTGACTCGGGCATGGCAAGCCAATGTAATTGCCATGGCATCAGAATGCAATGTGCGTTGCATTAACATGCCGATGCGACGCTCCCGTCATGCCGGCGGGGGCCGGCCGCGTGAAGGGAAGCCCACTGCATGCCCATCAACTACGCCCGCGTGCTCACCGGCACGCAGCGCACGAGCGAAGCGAACAGGCGCCTCGGGTACGCGCTGGCCTTCGTGGCCGGGGCCATCAACGCCGGCGGCTTCCTGGCCGTGCACCAGTACACCTCGCACATGACCGGCATCGTGTCCTCGATGGCGGACAGCCTGGTGCTGGGGGCGCCGCAGGTGGCGCTGGCCGGCCTCGGCGGGCTGCTGTCCTTCCTGCTGGGCGCCATGTGCTGCGCCATCCTCATCAACTACGCCCGGCGCCGCGGCCTCTTCAGCGCCTACGCGCTGCCGCTGCTGCTGGAAGCCGTGCTGCTGCTGTGCTTCGGCGTGGCGGGCGGCACGCTGCAGGGCCTGCACGCCATCTTCGTGCCGGCCACGGTGATGCTGCTGTGCTTCATCATGGGCCTGCAGAACGCGCTGATCTCGAAGATGTCCCGCTCCGAGATCCGCACCACCCACATCACCGGAACGATCACCGACATCGGCATCGAGATCGGCCGCCTGCTGTACTGGAACCATCCCTCGTCCCAGGGGCCGCGCGTGCTGGCCGACCGCCGGCGCCTGAAGACGCTGGTGGGGCTGGTGCTGGGCTTCTTCGTGGGTGGGCTGGTGGGTGCCCTCGGCTTCCGGCACGTGGGCTACCTGTGCACGGTGCCGCTGGCCGTGGTGCTGCTGGTGCTGGCGGGCGTGCCGGCCTTCGACGACGCGCGCGGCCGCTGGCTGGCCTGAAGGGCCCGTGGGGCGCATTCCGCCACGCCCGCCCGTGCGCCCCACACGGTGCCGCTCGCCGAGGCGGGGCCGCGCGGGGGCGTGTGAGGGTGGCGTTGGCTGAGCGATAGTCCGGCGCATGCCCTCCGTTCCCTCCGGCGCCATGCGCGGCGCCCGCCCGCGCCGCATCGGCGGCGTGGCCTTCATCTTCATCGCGCTGATGTGCTTCGGCGCTTTGGACACCACCGCCAAGGTGGCCGCCGCGGCCAGCGTGCCGGTGCTGATGGCGCTGTGGGTGCGCTACGTGGTGCAGACCGTCAGCACCGGCGCCGTGCTGCTGCCGCAGCAGGGCCTGCGGCTGTTCCGCAGCGAACGCCCGGGCCTGCAGGCGCTGCGCGCGCTGCTGCTGATCACCTGCAACGGCATCGCGTTCCTGAGCCTCGCGCACATGCACGTCGGCGAGTTCAGCGCCATCGTCATGCTGACGCCGCTGCTGCTCACCGTGGCGGCGGCCGTCGGCTTGAAGGAACGCGTGTCCTGGCTGCGCTGGGCCTGCGTGGCGGGCGGCTTCATCGGCACCCTGGTGGTGTTGCGGCCGGGGCGCGAGATGTTCACCCCCGCGCTGCTGCTGCCGCTGGTGCTGGTGCTGGGCAATGGCGCGTTCCAGATCCTCACCAGCCAGCTGGCGAAGGTGGACCGGCCGGGCACCATCCATTTCTATTCCGGGCTGGGTGGGCTGGCGGTGACCAGCGCCGCGCTGCCCTTCGTGTGGCAGGCGCTGCCACTTCGGCTGTGGGCGGTGATGGGGCTGATGGGCGTGTTCGGCGCGCTCGGCCACTTCCTGCTGATCATGGCCTACGCCCGCGCGCCGGTGGCCATCCTCACGCCCTACCTGTACCTGCAGGTGGGCTTCGGCGCCCTGGGCGGCTGGATCGTGTTCTCGCACGTGCCGGACGACTGGTCGCTGGTCGGCATCGCGATGATCGTGGGCTGCGGCGTGTACGGCACCTGGCTGACGGGCCGCGAGATCCTGCGCGGCGAGCGCACGCCCGATGCGCAGTCCAGCCTGGCCGCGATGGCCGGGGCCGATGAACATTGAGGGAAGCGGCGGCCCGGCCGCTTCAGCAGCTTGGCCACCGGCGTTTGCGCCGGCACCGGCCGTTCGCGCATCCGGCCCGTGATTCGTGTTCCCTCTGGCTGAGTGCTTGCGCGCCCGCTCGCGAACGTTAGACTGCGCCCCGCATCGACGGCGGCCCTTCGGCCGCCACCGCATCCCCACCGTGCACGCTGCCGCCTGGCCTCCCGCCGCCCTGCGCTGATCCGCCGCAAGCGCCCGAGCAAAGCTGGCTCCGCCACTTTGCGCGTTAGCGCCTGCCGGCCGCGAATCGCGCCCGCCGACTGATTCGTCGAATCGCCGCACCGCGAGGCTTCGCCGCGGCCGGCCGGGCGCCGTGCATTCCTCATTCCGGATATTTCGATGCAATCCATCATCAAGCGCTGGATGGCGCAGGCCATCCCGTTCATTCCCCGCGCGCTGCTGCAGCGCGTGTCGCGCCGCTACGTGGCGGGCGAGACCCTCGGCGATGCGGTCGCCTGCGTGCGCCGCCTGGCCTTGGCCGGCTGCACGGCCACCGTGGACGTGCTGGGCGAAGTGACCCATTCGCTGTCCCAGGCCACGCAGGCGGCCGACGAGTACATCGCGCTGCTGGACGCGCTGCACCACGCCGCATGGCGTGCTGGCGACCACGCGGGCCGGTGCGCGCATGTCTCGCTGAAGCCGACGGCCTTCGGCCTGCTGATCGACCCCGCGCATTGCGAGGCGCAGATCGAGCGCG